>NZ_JAGTUI010000006.1:0-71230 GCF_018224585.1 Neisseria sp. Marseille-Q1983 | reverse complement strand
GATATATGTTTAAAAATTTGGCTTTTGTAAATATATGGGCGGTAAAACCGCCCGCTAAAGTCAATTTGCATGGGGTTAATTCAAAATCCGCCCTTCATCTGCCCGCTCCCCTAAAAAAAACCGTATATATATATAACTGTCCGCATTCTATCGCTCTGGCGACGATACCGATATTTCCAAGTTTGTGTATCAAAATTGTATATCGGGCATAGACTATTTCGGCGAGGACGAAGATATAGATTTCCACGATTGAATACATGGAAGCCAAGTACGTCTATCAACACTATATTAAAACACAGCCTTTTTTTTGAGGTTTCGGGTAACTTTTAAACCGTCATTCCTACGAAAACAGAAAATCAAAAACAGAAACCTCAAATCCCGTCATTCCCGCGCAGGCGGGAATCCAGACATTCAATGCTAAGGCAATTTCTCGGAAATGACTGAAACTCAAAAAACTGGATTCCCGCCTGCGCGGGAATGACGAAGTGGAAGTTACCCGAAACTTAAAACAAGCGAAACCGAACGAGCCGGATTCCCACTTTCGTGGGAATGACGGGATATACGTGGGAATGACGGGATATAGGTTTTCGTGCGGACGCGTTCGGATTCACGACTGCGCGGGAATGACGGGATTTTGGTGTATTCCCTAAAAAAAATAAAAAAGCATTTGCAAATTTGTTAAAAATAAATAAAATAATAATCTTTATCATTCTTTAATTGAATTGGGTTTATATGAACAATCCATTGGTAAATCAGGCTGCTATGGTGCTGCCGGTGTTTTTGTTGAGTGCTTGTCTGGGCGGAGGCGGCGGCAGTTTCGATCTTGATTCTGTCGATACCGAAGCCCCGCGTCCCGCGCCAAAATATCAAGATGTTTCTTCCGAAAAGCCGAAAGCCCAAAAAGACCAAGGCGGATACGGTTTTGCGATGAGGTTGAAACGGAGGAATTGGTATCCGCAGGCAAAAGAAGACGAGGTTAAACTGAACGAGAGTGATTGGGAGACGACAGGATTGCCGACAGAACCCAAGAAACTGCCATTAAAACAAGAATCCGTCATTTCAAAAGTAGAAGCAAACAATGGCGACAACAATATTTACACTTCCCCCTATCTCACGCAATCAAACCATCAAAACGGCAACACTGGCAACGGTACAAACCTGCCAAAAAACGAAGTAACAGATTATAAAGATTTCAAATATGTTTATTCCGGCTGGTTTTATAAACATGCTAAAAACGAAATCATAAGAGAAAACAGCTCAATTAAGGGTGCAAAGAACGGCGACGACGGCTATATCTTTTATCACGGCAAAGAACCTTCCCGACAACTTCCCGCTTCTGGAACAGTTACCTATAAAGGTGTGTGGCATTTTGCGACCGATGTCAAAAAATCCCAAAATTTTCGCGATATTATCCAGCCTTCAAAAAAACAAGGCGACAGGTATAGCGGATTTTCGGGCGATGATGATGAACAATATTCTAATAAAAACGAATCCATGCTGAAAGATGGTCAAGAGGGTTATGGATTTACCTCGAATTTAGAAGTGGATTTCGACAATAAAAAATTGACGGGTAAATTGATACGCAATGATAAAGTTACAAACGCTACTACTAGCGGCAAACATACCACGCAATATTACAGCCTTGAGGCTCAAGTAACAGGCAACCGCTTCAACGGCAAGGCAACGGCAACCGATAAACCCGGCAACGGCGAAACCAAACAACATCCCTTTGTTTCCGACTCGTCTTCTTTGAGTGGCGGCTTTTTCGGCCCGAAGGGTGAGGAATTGGGTTTCCGCTTTTTGAGCGACGATAAAAAAGTTGCGGTTGTCGGCAGCGCGAAAACCAAAGACAACACTGCAAATGGCAATACTGCGGCGGCTTCAGGCGGCGCAGGTGCGGCAGCATCGGGCGGTGCGGCGGCTATGCCGTCTGAAAACAGTAAGCTGACCACGGTTTTGGATGCGGTCGAGCTGACGCACAGCGGCAAAGCAATCAAAAATCTCGACAACTTCAGCAACGCCGCCCAACTGGTTGTCGACGGCATTATGATTCCGCTCCTGCCCAAGGATTCCGAAAGCGGGAACAATCAAGCCAATCAAGGTACAAATGGCGGAACAGCCTTTACCTACAAAACAACCTACACGCCGAAAAGCGATGAAAAAGACACCCAAGCAGGTACGGCGGAGAATGGCAATCCAGCCGCTTCAAATACGGCAGGTGATGCCAATGGCAAAACAAAAACCTATGAAGTCGAAGTCTGCTGTTCCAACCTCAATTATTTGAAATACGGGTTGCTGACACGCAAAACCGCCGGCAACACGGGGGAAGGCGGCAACGGCAGCCAAACCGCCGCCGCCCAAACGGCACAGGGTGCACAAAGTATGTTCCTCCAAGGCGAGCGCACCGATGAAAAAGAGATTCCAAGCGAGCAAAACGTCGTTTATCGGGGGTCTTGGTACGGGCATATTGCCAACGGCACAAGCTGGAGCGGCAATGCTTCAGATAAAGAGGGCGGCAACAGGGCGGAATTTACCGTGAATTTTGGCGAGAAAAAAATTAACGGAACGTTAACCGCTGAAAACAGGCAGGCGGCAACCTTTACCATTGAGGGAACGATTCAGGACAACGGTTTTTCCGGTACGGCGAAAACTGCTGACTTAGGTTTTGATCTCGATCAAAGCAATACCACCGGCACGCCTAAGGCATATATCACAAACGCCAAGGTGCAGGGCGGTTTTTACGGGCCCAAAGCCGAAGAAATGGGTGGATGGTTTGCTTATCCGGGCGATAAACAAACGGAAAATGCAACAGTTGCATCCGGCAATGGAAATTCAGCAAGCAGTGCAACTGTCGTATTCGGTGCGAAACGCCAACAGCTTGTGCAATAAGCACGGCTGCCGAACAATCGAGAATAAGGCTTCAGACGGCATCGCTCCTTCCGATGCCGTCTGAAAGCGAAGAGTAGGGAAACACTATGCAACAGCAATATTTGTTCCGATTAAATATTTTATGCCTGTCTTTAATGACTGCGCTGCCCGTTTATGCAGAAAATGTGCAAGCCGGACAAGCACAGGAAAAACAGTTGGATACCATACAGGTAAAAGCCAAAAAACAGAAAACCCGCCGCGATAACGAAGTAACCGGTTTGGGCAAATTGGTCAAAACCGCCGACACCCTCAGCAAGGAACAGGTACTCGACATCCGCGACCTGACGCGTTACGACCCCGGCATCGCCGTCGTCGAACAGGGGCGCGGCGCAAGCTCGGGTTACTCGATACGCGGTATGGACAAAAACCGCGTTTCCTTAACGGTAGACGGCTTGGCGCAAATACAGTCCTACACCGCGCAGGCGGCATTGGGCGGGACGAGGACGGCGGGCAGCAGCGGCGCAATCAATGAAATCGAGTATGAAAACGTCAAGGCTGTCGAAATCAGCAAAGGCTCAAACTCGGTCGAACAAGGCAGCGGCGCATTGGCGGGTTCGGTCGCATTTCAAACCAAAACCGCCGACGATGTTATCGGGGAAGGCAGGCAGTGGGGCATTCAGAGTAAAACCGCCTATTCCGGCAAAAACCGGGGGCTTACCCAATCCATCGCGCTGGCGGGGCGCATCGGCGGTGCGGAGGCTTTGCTGATCCACACGGGTCGGCGCGCGGGGGAAATCCGCGCACACGAAGCCGCCGGACGCGGCGTTCAGAGCTTTAACAGGCTGGTGCCGGTTGAGGATACCAATCAGTACGCAAATTTCATCGTTGAAGAAGAATGCGAAAGCGGGAATTACGAAACGTGTAAAGCGAATCCGAAAAAAGATGTTGTCGGCAAAGACGAACGTCAAACGGTTTCTACCCGAGACTACACGGGTCCCAACCGCTTTCTCTCCGATCCGCTTTCATACGAAAGCCGGTCGTGGCTGTTCCGCCCGGGTTTTCGTTTTGAAAACAAACGGCACTACATCGGCGGTATACTCGAACGCACGCAACAAACTTTCGACACGCGCGATATGACGGTTCCGGCATTCCTGACCAAGGCGGTTTTTGATGAAAATAAAAAACAGGCGGGTTCTTTGTCCGGCAACGGCAAATACGC
Source organism: Neisseria sp. Marseille-Q1983 (assembly GCF_018224585.1). NCBI lineage: Bacteria > Pseudomonadati > Pseudomonadota > Betaproteobacteria > Neisseriales > Neisseriaceae > Neisseria > Neisseria sp. Marseille-Q1983. Next base: position 67,143 of record NZ_JAGTUI010000006.1, on the reverse strand, counting down.
GGGCGACCACAAATACGGCGGACTGTTTACCAACGGCGAAAATGGTGCGCTGGTGGGCGCGGAATACGGTACGGGCGTGTTTTACGACGAGACGCACACCAAAAGCCGCTACGGTTTGGAATATGTCTATACCAATGCCGATAAAGACACTTGGGCAGATTATGCCCGCCTCTCTTACGACCGGCAGGGCATCGGTTTGGACAATCATTTTCAGCAGACGCACTGTTCTGCCGACGGTTCGGACAAATATTGCCGTCCGAGTGCCGACAAGCCGTTTTCCTACTACAAATCCGACCGCGTGATTTATGGGGAAAGCCACAGGCTCTTGCAGGCGGCATTCAAAAAATCCTTCGATACCGCCAAAATCCGCCACAACCTGAGCGTCAACCTCGGTTTTGACCGTTTTGGTTCCGACCTCCGCCATCAGGATTATTATTATCAAAATGCCAACCGCGCCTATTCGTCGAAAATACCCACTCAAAACGGCAATCAAAACATCAGCCCCAACGGCAGCCAAGACAAACCCTATTGGGTCAGCATAGGCGGGGGAAATGTGGTTACGGGGCAAATCTGCCGCTTGGGCAATAATACTTATACGGACTGCACGCCGCGCAGCATCAACGGCAAAAGCTATTACGCGGCAGTTCGGGACAATGTCCGTTTGGGCAGGTGGGCGGATGTCGGCGCGGGCTTGCGCTACGACTACCGCAGCACGCATTCGGACGACGGCAGCGTTTCCACCGGAACGCACCGCACCCTGTCCTGGAACGCAGGCATCGTCCTCAAACCTGCCGACTGGCTGGATTTGACTTACCGCACTTCAACCGGCTTCCGCCTGCCTTCGTTTGCGGAAATGTACGGCTGGCGGTCGGGCGATAAAATAAAAGCCGTCAAAATCGATCCGGAAAAATCGTTCAACAAAGAAGCCGGCATCGTGTTTAAAGGCGATTTCGGCAACTTGGAGGCAAGTTGGTTCAACAATGCCTACCGCGATTTGATTGTCCGGGGGTATGAAGCGCAAATTAAAAACGGCAAAGAAGAAGCCAAAGGCGACCCGGCTTACCTCAATGCCCAAAGCGCGCGGATTACCGGCATCAATGTTTTGGGCAAAATCGATTGGAACGGCGTATGGGATAAATTGCCCGAAGGTTGGTATTCTACATTTGCCTATAATCGTGTCCGTGTCCGCGACATCAAAAAACGCGCAGACCGCACCGATATTCAATCACATCTGTTTGATGCCATCCAACCTTCGCGCTATGTCGTCGGCTTGGGCTATGACCAACCGGAAGGCAAATGGGGTGTGAACGGTATGCTGACTTATTCCAAAGCCAAGGAAATCACAGAGTTGTTGGGCAGCCGGGCTTTGCTCAACGGCAACAGCCGCAATACAAAAGCCACCGCGCGCCGTACCCGTCCTTGGTATATTGTGGATGTGTCCGGTTATTACACGATTAAAAAACACTTTACCCTCCGTGCGGGCGTGTACAACCTCCTCAACCACCGCTATGTTACTTGGGAAAATGTGCGGCAAACTGCCGGCGGCGCAGTCAACCAACACAAAAATGTCGGCGTTTACAACCGATATGCCGCCCCTGGTCGCAACTACACATTTAGCTTGGAAATGAAGTTTTAAACGTCCAAACGCCGCAAATGCCGTCTGAAAGGCTTCAGACGGCATTTTTTACATAATTTTCACCGTTTCCCATCATCCCCGACAATACCGTAATCTTGAAACCCGTCATTCCTGCGAAAAAGGCGGGCGTAGGATGTGCAGCGTGGGCATAGGGCAGGCTGCAAGGCAGGTGTAGGGTTGGCTGTAGGGTGGACTTCAGCCCACCAACCCCACCAACCCCTCCAATCCCTCCAACTCCGTCAATGTTATCCATCCTGCCCAATCCCACCGAAAACCGAAACCGCCGAATCACGCCTATTCCCCAAAAAACCTTTGATGCGGTGAAATTGGTGGGATTGGTGGGCTGAAGCCCACCCTACAGCCCACCCTACGGCTCGCTGAAATTTCGTCATTCCCGCGCAGGCGGGAATCTAAGTTTGTCGGTGCGGAAACTTATCGGATAAAACGGTTTCTTTAGATTTTACGTTCTAGATTCCCGCCTGCGCGGGAATGACGGGATGTAGGTTTCTGTGCGGACGTGTTCTAGATTCCCACTTTCGTGGGAATGACGGGATTTCAGTTTGCGGATTGATTTGAAGTTGCAAAATCCCAACGGACCGGATTCCCGCTTTCGCGTTTCAAAGTTACGGCGTTATCGGAAAAACAGAAAATCAAAGCTGCGAGGATTTATTTAAAACAACCGAATTTCAACGAACCGGATTTTCGCCTGCGCGGCGGCGGAAGGTTTTTTGTTTTTCCTGACAACTGTCCGCAACCTGAAATTCCGGCCGCCGGCATAACGGTATAAATATTTTCTATTTGAATCCAATATAAAATGCCGTCCGAACATTGTTCGGACGGCATTTTAATGCTTCAAATCAGTTGGTGCCGACTTTGATTTTCTGCCACAGGCTGACCGACAGTTTTTTCGCATCCGCGCTCATTTGCGGCATCACGAAACCGTCTTTCATATCCTGCTCGTTCGGGAAGATGGAACGGGTGTTCACCAGCTCGGCAGGCATTTTTTCGCGCGCCGGTTTGCTGGCGGGGGCGAAGGTTACGGCGATGCCGTTTTTCGCCGCGATTTCGGGGTCGAGCGTGTAGTTGATGTATTTGTGGGCATTGGCGACGTTTTTCGCATCGGCGGGAATCAGCCAAGACTCAATCCAGAAGCCCATACCTTTCGGTGTCAGCACTTCGATGCCGACGTTGTTTTTCACTTCTTCGGAACGTGCTTTCGCCAAGTTCAAATCGCCGCCGTTGCCTGCCGCCAGACAGATGTCGCCGCGCGCCAGCTCGTCGATGATGGACGGGCTGAAACGTTTGACATCCGGACGGATAGACTTCAACACTTCCGCCGCCGCCTTCAAATCTTCAGGATTCGAGCCTTTGGGGTCTTTGCCCAAGTAGTTCAGCAAAATCGGGAACATTTCGCTCGGGGTGTCCCACAGGGCGATGCCGCAGGATTTCAGCTTGTGGGTGTATTCAGGTTTGAACAGCAAATCCCAGCCGTTTTCGGGCAGCTTGCCGCCTAAAAGCTCTTTGCCCTTCGCCGTAATCGCAATCGTGTTCACGCCGGAGAAATAGGGGACGGCATACTGGTTGCCCGGGTCGGCGGTTTCCAGCATTTTCAAGAGTTCGGGATCGATGTTTTTATAGTTGGGAATCAGGTCTTTGTTGACTTTTTGATACGCGCCCGCCTCGATTTGGCGCGGCAGGAAGGCGATGCCCGGCACAACCAAATCGTAGCCGGATTTGCCGGTCAGCATTTTGGCTTCCAGCGTTTCATTGTTTTCGTACAAGTCGTAAGTCAGCTTCAGATTGTTGGCTTTTTTAAAGTCTTCGACCGTACTCTCGTCAACATAGTTCGACCAGTTGTAGATGTTCAGAGTATCGGTGGCAGCGGCTTCGGCATTGGCAGCAGACGCAGCATCTGCTTGAGGTTGCACGGCGTTTTTTTCGCTGCCGCCGCAGGCTGCCAGAGACAGCGCGGCCAAAACGGCTAATACGGATTTTTTCATACGGGCAGATTCCTGATGAAAGAGGTTGAAAAAAAAGAAATCCCCGCGCCCCATCGTTACCCCGGCGCGAGGTTTGGGCATTGTAAAGTAAATTTGTGCAAACTCAAAGCATATTGGACTGATTTTTTTGAAAATTTGAAACTTTTGCGCCCAAAGGCGGAGGATGTGCCGGATTTTGCCGCCCGCGCGCGCCGGTAAAACGGCTTATGGGAAAATAAAGGGAAAAGGCTTGCATATAATGCAAACCCCCTTTAAAATTGCGCGTTTACAGAATTTATTTTTTCAGGAGATTCCAATATGGCAAACAGCGCACAAGCACGCAAACGTGCCCGCCAGTCCGTCAAACAACGCGCGCACAACGCTAGCCTGCGTACCGCATTCCGTACTGCAGTGAAAAAAGTGTTGAAAGCAGTCGAAGCAGGCGATAAGGCAGCCGCACAAGCAGTTTACCAAGAGTCTGTTAAAATCATCGACCGCATCGCCGACAAAGGCGTATTCCATAAAAACAAAGCGGCGCGCCACAAAAGCCGTTTGTCTGCAAAAGTAAAAGCACTGGCTTGATTTTTGCAAAACCGCCAAGGCGGTTTTTTGATATGCAATAAGCAAAACCCTGAAGCCTGACGGTTTCGGGGTTTTCTGTATTGCTGGGGCAAAACCCGAAATGGCGGAAAGGGTGCGGTTTTTTATCCGAATCCGCTATAAAATGCTGTCTGAAAACCAATATGCCGGCAATGGGGGTGGAGATGAATACACGGAATATGCGCTATATCCTTTTGATAGGACTGTTGCCGATGGCATCCGCTTTTGGAGAGACCGCGCTGCAATGCGCCGCTTTGACGGACAATGCTACGCGTTTGGCGTGTTACGACAGGATTTTTGCGGCAGGGCAGGAAGGGCGGGAGTCGAAAACCGTACTCAATCTGACGGAAACCGTCCGCAGCAGTCTGGATAAGGGCGAGGCGGTCATTGTTGTTGAAAAAGGCGGGGATGCGCTTCCTGCCGACAGTGCGGGCGAAACTGCCGACATCTATACGCCTTTGAGCCTGATGTACGATTTGGATCAAAACGACCCGCGCGGGCTGTTGGGCGTGCGCGAACACAATCCGATGTACCTTATGCCGGTTTGGTACAACAGTTCGCCCAATTACGCCCCGACTTCGCCGACGCGCGGCATAACCGAACAAGAGAGATTCGGGCAGCAAAAGCGTGCGGAAACCAAATTGCAGGTTTCGTTTAAAAGCAAAATCGCTGAAGATTTGTTTAAAACCCGCGCAGATTTGTGGTTCGGCTACACCCAAAAATCCGATTGGCAGATTTACAACCAAGGCAGGAAATCCGCGCCGTTCCGTAATACCGATTACGAACCGGAAATCTTCCTGACCCAGCCTGTGAAGGCAGATTTGCCGTTCGGCGGCAGGCTGCGTATGCTCGGCGCCGGTTTCGTCCACCAGTCCAACGGGCAGAGCCGGCCCGAGTCGCGTTCTTGGAACAGGATTTACGCCGTGGCGGGGATGGAGTGGGGCAAATTGACGGTGATTCCGCGCGTGTGGGTGCGTGCGTTCGATCGGGGCGGCGATAAAAACGACAATTCCGACATTGCCGACTATATGGGGTATGGCGACGTGAAGCTGCAGTACCGCCTGAACGACAGGCAGAATGTGTATTCCGTATTGCGTTACAACCCCAAAACAGGCTACGGCGCGATTGAAGCCGCCTATACGTTTCCGATCAAGGGCAAACTCAAGGGCGTGGTACGGGGTTTCCACGGTTATGGAGAGAGCCTGATCGACTACAACCACAAGCAGAACGGTATCGGTTTCGGGTTGATGTTCAACGACTGGGACGGCATCTGAATGCCGTTTCAAACGACCTGTCAAGTTGCCGTGCCGTCTGAAGCCGCCGGCGGTTTGGCAGGGCGGGATAAAAAATTCGTTTGAATCCGGGCAAACGCGTATAATGTGCGGTTTGTACGGACTTTGTCGGAATCAAGCAAGATGACGGAACCTGCAGCCGAAAGCGGTAAAACTGCTAAGGCGTTAAAAAAATATCTGATTACAGGCATTTTGGTCTGGCTGCCGATTGCGGTAACGGTTTGGGTTATTTCCTATATCGTTTCCGCATCCGACCAACTCGTCAACCTGCTTCCGAGACAATGGCGTCCGCAATACGTTTTTGGGTTCAACATCCCCGGACTCGGCGTTATTGTTGCCATTGCCGTATTGTTTGTAACCGGATTATTTGCCGCAAACGTGTTGGGGCGGCAGATTCTTGCCGCGTGGGACAGTCTGTTGGGGCGGATTCCGGTTGTCAAATCCATCTATTCGAGTGTGAAAAAAGTATCCGAATCGCTGCTGTCCGACAGCAGCCGCTCGTTTAAAACGCCGGTACTCGTACCGTTTCCCCAACCCGGTATTTGGACGATCGCATTTGTGTCCGGTCAGGTGTCGAACGCGGTTAAGGCCGCATTGCCGCAGGATGGCGATTATCTTTCCGTGTATGTTCCGACCACGCCGAATCCGACCGGCGGTTATTATATTATGGTAAGGAAAAGCGATGTGCGCGAACTCGATATGAGCGTGGACGAAGCGTTGAAATATGTGATTTCGCTGGGTATGGTCATTCCTGACGACCTGCCCGTCAAAACATTGGCAGGACCTATGCCGTCTGAAAAGGCGGAGTTGCCCGAACAACAATAAAGCCGCCGTTCAGACGGCATTTTCTGTTTTCAGTTTCAATCAATAAAAGGTGATTTTATGCGTACCAACTATTGCGGCCTGATCAGCGAGCAATACTTAGACCAAACCGTTACCGTCAAAGGCTGGGTACACCGCCGGCGCGACCACGGCGGCGTGATTTTTATCGACCTGCGCGACCGCGAAGGCATCGTCCAAGTCGTGATTGATCCAGACACGCCCGAAGCGTTTGCCGCTGCCGACTCCGCCCGCAACGAATACGTTTTGAGCATTACCGGCCGCGTACGCAACCGTCCCGAAGGCACGACCAACGACAAAATGATTTCCGGCAAAATCGAAATCCTTGCCAAAGAAATCGAAGTCTTGAACGCCGCCGCCACGCCGCCGTTCCAAATCGACGACGAAAACATCAGCGAAAACGTGCGCCTGACCAACCGCGTTATCGACCTGCGCCGTCCGGTGATGCAGCGCAACCTGCGCCTGCGTTATCAAGTCGCTATGGGCGTTCGCCGCTACTTGGACGCGCAAGGCTTCATCGACATCGAAACGCCGATGCTGACCCGCTCCACGCCGGAAGGCGCGCGCGACTATCTCGTGCCGAGCCGCGTTCATCCGGGCGAATTCTTCGCTCTGCCGCAATCTCCGCAATTGTTCAAACAATTGCTGATGGTTGCCGGTTTCGACCGTTACTACCAAATTACCAAATGTTTCCGTGACGAAGACTTGCGTGCCGACCGCCAGCCGGAATTCACCCAAATCGACTTGGAAACCTCGTTTTTGAACGAGGATGAAATTATGGACATTACCGAAGGTATGGCGAAACAAGTCTTCAAAGACGCGTTGGGCGTGGACTTGGGCGTTTTTCCGCGTATGCCTTACGCCGAAGCGATGTTCTATTACGGTTCTGACAAACCGGATATGCGTATCGACTTGAAATTTACCGAGCTGACCGACCTGATGAAAACGGAAGAGTTTAAAGTTTTCCGTGGCGCAGCCGATATGAAAGGCGGCCGCGTGGTCGCTCTGCGCGTGCCGAACGGCGCGAAATTCAGCCGCAAAGAAGTTGACGAATACACCAAATTTGTCGGCATCTACGGCGCGAAAGGTCTGGCATACATCAAAGTAAACGATGTGGGCAACCTTTCCAACGGCGAAGACAGCGGCCTGCAATCTCCGATCGTGAAATTCCTGTCTGAAAACGCTCTGAAAGAAATTATCGGGCGCACCGGCGCGCAAAACGGCGACATTATCTTCTTCGGCGCAGACAAAGCCAAAGTCGTGAACGAAGCCATCGGCGCATTGCGTATCAAAGTCGGCTTGGAACACGGCAAAGACAACGGCTACTTCGTAGACGAATGGAAACCTTTGTGGGTTGTCGATTTCCCAATGTTCGAATACGACGAAGAAGCCGACCGCTACGTTGCCGTACACCATCCGTTTACCGCGCCAAAAGAAGGTCATGAAGACCTGATGGTTTCCGACCCTGCAAACTGCTTGGCCCGCGCCTACGACATGGTGTTGAACGGCTGGGAAATCGGCGGCGGCTCTATCCGTATCCACCGCGCAGACGTACAAGAGAAAGTGTTTGCCGCGCTGAAAATCAGTCCTGAAGAGCAACAAGAGAAATTCGGCTTTCTCTTGGACAACCTGAAATTCGGCGCGCCTCCGCACGGCGGTTTGGCGTTCGGCCTCGACCGTCTGGTTACCCTGATGACCGGTGCCGAATCTATCCGCGACGTGATTGCCTTCCCGAAAACACAACGTGCGCAATGTCTGCTGACCAACGCGCCCAACAGCGTGGATGACAAACAACTGCGCGAATTAAGTTTGCGTTTGCGCCAAAAGGCGGTCGAAACGAAAGAAGTATAAGAAAAACAGAGCCGTTTACGGCTCTGTTTTTTTTCAGACGGCATTTACGCGTTTTAACTTTCCGCTCATTCAAACCTAATTCGACCGTGTTTTAATGGCGGTATTGGAAAACACATCTTGTTCAATCAACCGATAAAGAAAGGACTGAAAATGAAAAAATTGTTATTGGTCGCCGTTGTTTCCCTGAGTGCCGCAACCGCATTTGCCGGCGACTCTGCCGAGCGTCAGATTTACGGCGATCCCCATTTTGAACAAAACCGCACAAAAGCCGTGAAAATGTTGGAACAGCGCGGTTATCAGGTTCACGATGTCGATGCCGACGACCATTGGGGCAAACCGGTTTTGGAAGTGGAAGCCTACAAAAACGGTCGCGAATACGACATCGTGTTGTCTTATCCGGACCTGAAAATCATCAAAGAGCAGCTCGATCGCTGATTCCTTTGATAGAAAGATGAACCAAAATGCCGTCTGAAAGCGTGTTCAGACGGCATTTTGTTTTCCGGTGGGGAGGCGGGTTTAGAACAGCGAATCAAACGGTTCGGAAGCAGTGTTTTTCAAAGTTTCAGTTTCTGCCTGAGGTACGGATTCGATAACCGGTTCGATATCGGCCGGCGGCATGGCGGGGATAGGATGGACGATTTGAACCGGCGGTTGTTCGGCAGCTTGGGCAACCGGCCGTTCAACAGGATCAACCCGGGTAGTTTGGGCGGGTGTTTCAGCTTGGCTGTATGAGGAAGAACTCTGTATCCACGCCAGCGATTTGAGCGGCATCTTCATCTTGCCGTTTTTGCCGCAGGTCAGGCAGACGGCCGATCCGGTGCGGTCTTTGAGTACGGCATCGACTTTCTCGGGCGCGATGGTTTTGCCCTGTGTTTTTGCCCATTGCCTGATGCTTTTCTTCAGCGAGGCGGTGTCAAGGTTGTTTTTGCCGTAGGGATCGCGAAAAGCGGCAAGCCACAAATTATGTTCCGCATCTTCGTTAAGGCCCGCCATTTGATAAATGACTGAAGCCGGCGCGCCGCTGGCGACGGTTTTGGCAAACTCGAGCGCGTCTGGCGATTTCATGCGGACGCAGCCGTGACTGCGAACCCCGGGGACGCTGGCCGGCGCATTGGTTCCGTGTATGCCCAAACCGAGCTTCGGGTCGCCCAGGCGGACAAAAACCGGACCCAAAGGATTATTGGGTCCCGGGGCTATGGTTTTTACGCCGTCGCCGCGTTCTTTCTGTATGGATTTGGGGATGTGCCAAACAGGGTTATAGGCTTTCGCCCCGATTTTATGTTCGCCTAGATTGGTTTGCGTCATCGCCCGACCTACCGCAACGGGATAAACCTTGGTCAGTTTGCCGTCGGTGTAGAGGAACAGGCGTTGTTGGGGGATGTTGATGAAGACATGTTGACCTTGTGCGACGGGGGAGACATCGGGAATGACGGTGTTTGCGTATGAAAAACCGCTTATCAATAGTGCGGCAGTGAGGCAGATTGTTTTATTCATATCAAAATATGGTGTGTGTCCGATAGGTTTTCGGCAAATCATACCTGAAACCGTACCAATTTGTGCGAAAATATGCGCTTCGGTACAGTGCGGACGGATTGAGTGATGGCAACGGAAACAAATGTCGCGGAAATTTCCGCCTTGGATTATGAAGGCAGGGGTGTGGCAAAGGTTGGCGGCAAAACGGTTTTTATTAAAGGGGCATTGCCGTCTGAAAGAGTCGGTTTTCGGATTGTCAGACAGAAAAAGCAGTTTGACGAAGCGGAAACAGTAGCGATATTCAAAGTTTCGGATGAGCGTACCGTCCCGCAGTGCCGTTATTTTGAACGCTGCGGCGGTTGTTCCCTGCAACATATTTCTCCGACAGCGCAGGTGGCGTTCAAACAAAGGATGATGGAAGAGCAGCTCGAGCGTATCGGCAAGGTCAAACCGAAGCAGATATTGCCGCCGATTTACGGACATGTATGGCATTATCGGGATAGGGCGCGGTTCAGTGTGTCATTAGACAAATCATGCCGTCTGAAACTGGGGTTTCAGGCAAAGAAAACGAATGATGTGGTGGGTATTTCGTCATGTATGCTGATTCCGAAGCCTGTTTCAGACAAGCTGCCGGCCATCAGGGAGCTTTTGCAGGATTTGGCGGAAGAGGGAAGTGTTGCCCGGTTTGCCGAGTTTTATTGCGGCAGTGAAATCATCGTATTGAACATCGCGTTCAAAAGCAAACTTCGGCAGAACGAAGAGAACCGGATTCGGCAGTGGTTTGATTCGGAATTGTCGGACGGCTGGCAGGTTTGGCTGCAAATCGGAGGAAAGGTATCGGAACCGTTTTATCCCCAAAAGGATACGACATTAAAATATACGTTACCGGAATTCGGCATTGAAATGCCGTTCCGTCCGGGAGATTTTACACAAATCAATACCGATACCAACCGGCTGATGGTTTCACGCGTCGTGAAAATGCTCGACATACGGCAGGGCGAAAGGATTGCCGACCTGTTTTGCGGTTTGGGCAATTTCAGTTTGCCGATGGCAAAAAGCGGGGCGGATGTGGTCGGCATCGAAGGTGCGGAAAACCTGGTCAGGCGCGCCCGGCAAAATGCCCGGTTGAACGGTTGCGGCGGACAGACAGACTTTATTGCCGCCAACCTCTTTGATTGCACCGAAAAGACAGTCGCCTCTTGGGGAAGGTTTGACAAAATGCTGATAGATCCTCCCAGAAGCGGTGCGTATGAAGTCGTCAAATCGCTGCATACACCCTACCTTCCGCAAAAAATCGTTTATGTATCCTGCAATCCTTCCACTTTGGCACGGGATGCGGGCGTGTTGGTTGAAAAAGGCTATATGCTCAGCGGGGCAGGGATAATGAATATGTTTGCCCAGACATCCCATACCGAGTCTGTCGCCGTATTCGATTTGTTGCCGCAAACAGGAAAATAACTTTTTGAAAATCAAAGGCAAAGAATAATTAAGGAAGGGGTGTAAACAGATAGTGCCCGACAAATACATTTAAACGTATAAAACATAAAAGGTCATATGGCAAGGCTTGTGCAGAAGACATATTGTCAAACGTTAAATTATGGTATGATTTGGAACTTACAAGTCTATTTCAGTAAATCGTTAATAATAAAAGCGGACAATTGCCGTTGCAGGCAGTCAGCTATCCGCTCGTTACGGTATCGGGAGTATCCTTTGGAAAACTCATTAATTATCGGTCTGGCACTGGCGGTATTGCTGGTGCTTTTGGTTATGCGTGCGAAGCAGGGTAAGAAAACACCGAAGCGCAAATCCCAAGGTGTCGGCAATACGCAGGGGCAGCCGCCCGGAAGCAATGATTCGGACTGGGTTGATCAGGTTGACCAATCGGTTTCAGACGGCACGCAGACGGGATTTTCTTGGAATGAGAGTGCTGAAAACGCATCTGCGGCAGTATCTGCGCAAGAAGTCGATCCGCTGACGGAATATCAGGTTTATAAGCAGTTCGGTTATCAGGGCAAGGCTGCCGAGTCTTTGGCTGCCTATCTGGACGGCATTCCGGATGGTGAAGCGAAACCTGAAAACCTTATCCGCGAGCTGCTCGATATCAATCTTGAAGTGGGGGATGTCGATGTTTTAGCAGACAATCTGCAAAAATACGGCAGACTGATTCCTTCCGAACTTTTGGCAAAATATATCGAACAGGCATTACAGCGCGATTCAAACCATTTGCGTATCCGCGTCTTGGCGGAAGAAGGTTTGGGATGGGGCATTCAGGAGATTGAAAAACGTGCGGAAGGCGGTTCTGCGACGGCAGCTTCCGCATTGCCCCCGCCGGATGCCGGCGGTAAGGCTTATGGAGCTGAAGAAATCAAGCGCATCCCGATTGTGCGGGGCAAAAAAGACGTGTCCGGAATCAGCCAAGAGGAAATCGGTGCGATTGCCGGTCTGGTTCGTGCCGATCAAGGTGCGAAAATCCTTAAAGACAAAGTCAGCTACGAAACGGCATCGAAACAATACGACCGTGCCATCCAAACTTCCGAAAAACCTGCAAACCTGATTATCGATGCGTTGAAACTCGATTACCAACACGCGGACATAGACCGTTTTGCTGGACATTTGTGGAAGCTTTACCAAACGTTGGGCAACTATGGCAGGCAGGTTAAAGAGCGGATGCTGGGTTGGGGGTACAGCCTGGGGTACCATGAAGTTTTCGATGATTTGGAAAAGGGGCCGAACGACCAGCAAATCAAAGACATCGGTATGGGGCACGGATATCTGCCGAAAAATATACAGAAATTCAAAGCGCAATATCGGGATTTGGTGCTTCAAGATTCTTCGTTGATCAACACCGGTTCGTCTCCGGCAGACGATGCGGTTAAAGAAGTAGAATCTTTGCTGATGTATGGTCAACTGGATGCGGCAATGGATGTGTTGGAGCAGGCGGTATTGAAATATCCCGATGAGTCCCAGCTTTATATTACGTTGATCGATATTTACGAACGTACTGAAGATTGGGATAGGTTGGGGCAGTTTTTAAGGGTATTGAGGGAACGTGCGGACAGGCTTCCTGAAGAGGTCGTTATGCTGATGAGCCGGCTGCTGCAGCGTATGAATCAAAATATAAAAAAATAAAACGGTACGGAAAATAAAAATGGAAGTTCAACTGCCGAAAATTAAAACAGTACGCGTAATGTTGGCGGGGATGACGGCGCAGCAGGAATCCGTTTTCAAAATGGCATTCAAAATGCACAATACCACCCGTTATGAAACGGTATCCCCTTCAGACGGCAGTGTCGTGCCCGATTTGGTTTTGGCGGATACCGATGCCGAGGGCGGTTTTGAACTTTGGAAAGAGCTTACCGAGCGTTATAAGGATATACCCGTCGCTGTCTGTTCGGAGAAAGTTCCCGATTCTGAAGTTCCCTACCTGCCCAAACCGATTCGGTTTGAAACATTGTTTCCTATGCTCCGCAAGTTGTTGCAGGGCGAGAATGTTTATGGGAAATCGTTTATTGCACCCGCAGACCGGTCGGCGAAAAACAACGGGAATGTGCAGCGTACGGTTACGATACGCCGGTTTAACCCGAATAAAGGATTATTGGGGGCGTTGCGGTTTGCGGAAAAGAACAGGCGGGACATCGCTATCTTGCATGGAAATAAGCCGGTCCTTATTGTTTTCCCCTCGATACAACGGGTTTTGCTGACAGAAAGTGTGCAAAAACTCGAAGAATTGTGCAAAGACGAAAATTTGCAGGTCAGTTGCAAGACTGTTCCCGATAACCCGCAATGGCGCGAAAAGGCTAAAGTAGGCATTATGTCCTGTATGTGGCAATTTTCCATTTGGACGGCGCAGGGCAGGTTGATTTATCCGATTTCTCCCGATACTCCGTTTACGTTGAAATCTTGGCCGAACCTGACCCGGTTGGCAAATGTGCCGGGATCGATACGCTTGTCGGCATTTCTGACCAAGGCATCCGTCAACCTTAATGTGTTGTATAAAGTGATGCCTTTAAACCTCAATGATATTCTGAATTATCTTGCAGCAACCTATATAACCGGGTTTTTGTCGGTAGATTTAAAAACGGTTTCACAACAGGCATACTCCGATATGGCGGATAAAATAAATATCGGGGCCGATTCTGCCTCTGATAGTGAAATGGTGAAAAAAGCGGAAAAAATCACGACACCATCCCAATCCCAGCCGCGCGGCCTTCTTCAAAGGCTGATGAAAAAACTGTTGGGCAGCTAAGAGGCGGAGAGATGAGAGAAAATAAAATTATTTTCACAGGACCTGTCGGCGTAGGGAAAACCACTGCCATTGCGGCTATTTCGGACGAAGCACCCGTCCAGACCGATGCTTCCGCATCCGATATGACTTTGGATAGGAAAAGGAATACGACAGTGGCGATGGACTACGGGGTCATCAGCTTGGATGAGGATACCAAAGTCCATTTATATGGTACGCCCGGTCAGGAACGGTTCAACTTTATGTGGGAAATCTTAAGCCAAGGCAGTATGGGTTTGGTCTTGCTTTTAGATAATGCCAGAACCAACCCATTGAAAGATTTGGAATTCTTCTTACATTCGTTTCGAGGGCTGCTGGAGAAGGCACCCGTCGTTGTCGGTATTACCAAGATGGATATACGCTCTCAGCCCGGTATCGACGTGTATCACAAATATCTTGCAAAACATAATCTTAATGTTCCGGTTTTTGAAATTGATGCCCGTAAGGAAGATGACGTAAAGCAATTGGTTAGCGCAATGTTATTTTCTATTGATCCGGGACTGGAGGTTTAATATGGAATCAACACTTTCACTACAAGCAAATTTATATCCCCGCCTGACTCCTGCAGGTGCATTTTATGCCGTATCCAGCGATACCCCCAGTGCCGGTAAAACCTTGTTGCACAGCCTGTTGAAAGCGGATGCGGACGAAGTGGTCAGCAGTGAGAAGCTGCTCGCCTGGGCGGACACCGCCGACATCGATACCGCTTTGAACCTGTTGTACCGTTTGCAAAAACTCGAATTCCTCTATGGCGATGAAAACGGTCATTCAGACGGCATCAATCTGTCAGACGAGCAATTGCCTTTGTTGATGGAGCAGTTGTCCGGCAGTGGTAAGGCATTATTGGTCGATCGGAATGGTCTGTATCTTGCCAATGCCAATTTCCATCATGAGGCGGCGGAAGAGTTGGGGTTGTTGGCGGCAGAAGTTGCACAGATGGAAAAGAAACACCGGCTGCTGATTAAGAACAACTTGTATATCAACAATAACGCTTGGGGCGTTTGCGACCCTTCCGGTCAGAGCGAATTGACATTTTTCCCATTGTATATCGGTTCAACCAAATTTATTTTGGTTATCGGCGGCATTCCCGATTTGAGCAAAGAGGCATTTGTTACTTTGGTCAGGATTTTATACCGCCGTTACAGCAACCGCGTGTAAAACTTGGGATAGGAGGGTTTATGCAGCAATTATTAATTTCGGTTTTGGAAGACTTGAACAACACATCTCCGGATATTGTCGCATCTGCCGTTATCTCAACTGACGGATTGCCGATGGCGACAATGCTTCCTTCACATTTGAATTCGGACAGGGTAGGGGCGATTTCTGCCA
Organism: Neisseria sp. Marseille-Q1983; assembly: GCF_018224585.1. NCBI lineage: Bacteria > Pseudomonadati > Pseudomonadota > Betaproteobacteria > Neisseriales > Neisseriaceae > Neisseria > Neisseria sp. Marseille-Q1983. The sequence continues at coordinate 51,861 of NZ_JAGTUI010000006.1, read as the reverse complement.
CTTTGCTTGCTTTAGGCAGCCGTTCGGTGCAAGAACTCGCCTGCGGGGAATTGGAACAAGTGATGATTAAAGGAAAATCAGGCTATATCCTTTTAAGTCAGGCGGGTAAAGATGCCGTGTTGGTGCTGATGGCAAAAGAAACCGGCAAACTTGGTTTAATCCTATTGGATGCCAAACGGGCGGCAAGACATATTGCGGAAGCCATATAACATATAAAGATTGCGGGCTTGCAGATAAAGTGCAATCGATTGTAAATTTATATTGACACGTTCGGTATTTCTGTTTTATTATTCTCGCTTATTCCCCGATAGCTCAGTCGGTAGAGCGACGGACTGTTAATCCGCAGGTCCCTGGTTCGAGCCCAGGTCGGGGAGCCAAATTCCAAAACCCTCTAAGTATTTTCTTAGAGGGTTTTGTTTTTGTCAGAGAATCCGGTACGGCATCCTTTTATGGAGGGAAAGTTGTTACCCAATCAAGGCGGATTTTAGAATACGTAGAGAAGCAATGCGGCACGGTTCTTAAGTATTTGTGGATAAAATATCCCGATTCTGCCGTGTTGAGGCATGGTGGGAATAGGGGGAAATGGTATGCCCTAATCGGGAGGATCGCCAAAAGCCGTTTGGGTTTGCAGGGGATGGGGGGTAACATCCATTAATGTGAAGAGTAATCCTGATATGGTTTCCGTTTTGAGGTGGTGAGAAAATTTTTTACCTGCATACCATATGAACAAGCAGCATTGGGTCGGTATCGTGTTGGATTATGGTGCGGAAACGGATGAAATATAGTGGATTAAATTTAAACCAGTACAGCGTTGCCTCGCTTTGCCGTACTATTTGTACTGTCTGCGGCTTCGTCGCCTTGTCCTGATTTAAATTTAATCCACTATATTGATGCTGTTGGATTGGAGCTATGATTTGATGGAGAAATAAAAATGCCGTCTGGACTTGACTGCACCCTATAAGTTGGGGCAGTGCAAGTTCAGACGGCATTTTATCGTGGGTCGGCAGAAATCGGAACAAGGCGGTGAAACTGCAAACTGTACGGCAATGCGGTAACCTGTTAATTTACTATATTTTTGTCCGTTCAGGCGTGGCGTTCTTTGCACATCAGTTTTGCATCCAGCCAGCCGTCGCCTCCGGGAATGATATTTTTAGAAACGAAGTTGTCCAAATCAGGCAGTAGGGAAATGGCACGTCCGCTGTTGATGATGACGACGACGACCATCGGTTTGTCGCCCAGCCAGTAGCCTGCCAATGCGCGGACATTGTTGAGCGTGCCGGTTTTCAGGCGCAGCAGCCCGCCGCTTTGCTTGAGGCGGTTGCGCAAAGTTCCGTCTGTGCCGGCGATGGGCAGCGTGTCGATGAAATCTTGTGCAAACGGGCTGAAATAAGCCGTTTCCAACATTTGCGCCATCATTCTTGCTGTTACCCTTTCTTTTCTGGACAGACCTGAACCGTTTTCCAAAACCAAATCCGCAACATCGATGCCTGATACGGCAAGTTCGCGCCGGACGGCAGACGCTGCCTGTTCGGAAACGGCGGGTAGTTTGCCGTTGCCGCCGAGTTTGAGGAAGACGGAACGCGCAATCAGATTGTCCGAACGCTTGTTCATGTCCGTCAAAATTTCCTTCATCGGCTTTGAGTGTGCAACGGCAAGCGTCTGCGCGCCTTCCGGTGTGTCGGCTATGCCGATACCGTCTGAAATCCGTCCGCCGCCGAGCAGCCAGTGGTTGGTAAAACTTTGCCGGATCAGTTCGTCAAGTGCGAACATCCGGACACCGACAGGCTTGCCCAAACAGCTTTCGGGAATATTGCCGCGCAATTTCAGCGTATTGTCCGAAAAAGATGCGCGCATCAGTTTTTTGACCGAAGGGCAGGTAGCTTTGGAGGCGGTAATTTTCAAGTTGTTTTGGGCGAAAATATGCGGCAAAGGCGGATCGGTGAGGATGTCGGTACTGCCGGCGGTATTGCGTTCGGCGCGCACCATAACCATACCGGCAGACAGCATAGTCGGATTTGGGGGCGTCATAAACGGCGAACCGCTGTCGGCTTCAAAATAGTCGGGACTGCCGACTTCGCCCCACAGCTTGTGGTCGAGTATCAGGTGTCCCGTGATATTGCGTATGCCTTTGTCGCGCAACTGTTTTTGAACATCAAGCAGGTTTTCCTGATTGAAAACGGGGTCGCCGCTGCCTGCCCAATACAAATCGCCATCGAGCGTGCCGTTACTCACTTTGCCGTTGCTTTTAAACTCGGTCGCCCAGCGGTAATTGCTGCCGAAGGTTTTGAAGGCGGCAAACGCGGTAACGAGTTTCATCGTGGACGCGGGATTGACGGGGACATCCGCGCGGTGGTCGATGACGACCCTGCCGCTGCCGAGTTCTTGGACATATACGGCGATTTCGTTTTGCGGAATGCGGCCGGTATCGAGCGCGTGTGCGGCGAGGGAGGTGAGAAGCAGCAGCAGAAAGGCCGCTGTTTTGGGGAAATTCATAGGTGAATCTGTTACATAAAAAAAGCAATTATAAGGCAAAGCCGGATAAGTGGGAACGCCGGGGCGGCGGGCCGGCTTGTTTGCAGGGGAAATCGCATATATAATAATCGCTATCATTATTAAATGATTGAAACACACAAACTTAATATTCAGGAGGAATGATTGTGGCTAAGAAAATCAGTATTTTGGTGGGCAGCCTGCGCCGTGCTTCTTTTGCACGCAAGGTGGCATTGAATGCGGTACAGATGTTTCCAGAAGACTATCAGGCGGAAATTGTCGAAATCGGACATCTGCCGCTTTATAATTTCGATTATGACGACCCTGCGGTGGAAGATGTGCCGCTGCCCGAAAGCTACACGGCTTTCCGCGAAACGATTAAGGCTTCAGACGGCATTTTGTTCGTTACGTCCGAAAACAACCGCACTGTTCCCGCCTGTTTGAAAAATGCGGTGGACATCGGTTCTAAACCGAATGCCGATGTGGCTTGGAAAAACAAACCTGCCGGCATCATCAGCCATTCCGTCGGCAAGATGGGCGGTTACAGTTCGCAAAAAAACCTGCGTCTTGCCCTGTCTTATTTCGATATGCCCGTAACCGGACAGCCGGAAGTGTTTTTGGGCAATTCGCCGACGCTGTTTGATGAAAAAGGCAAATTGGTTGACTCGGCAAGGGATTTTGTTCAGTCATATATTAATCAGTTTGTCTCTCTGGTGGAGAAACACGCAAAATAGGTTGGAAACGGTCAAAAACCGCAGAATCTTGGTTCTGCGGTTTTTTGTTGCTGCTAAATTGCGGCTAATTTTGGGGTGTTAGAATAGGCACGGTTTATTTTGAAGGGAAAGTTGATGCGTGTATTGTTGGTTGAAGACGATGCGATGATTGCGGAAGCGGTGTCGGCAAGTTTGAAAGACGGCGGCTATGCGGTGGATTGGGTCAAAAACGGCGCGCAGGTTGCGGCGGCGGCCGCTGCCCAGCCTTATGACCTGATGCTGCTGGATTTGGGTTTGCCGGGGCGCGATGGTTTGGATGTTTTGTCGGAAATACGCGCGGCAGGCTGTACCGTCCCCGTGCTGATCGTTACGGCGCGGGATGATCTGTACAGCCGGCTGAACGGTTTGGACGGCGGTGCGGACGACTATATCGTCAAGCCGTTCGATATGGCGGAGCTTAAGGCGCGGATGCGGGCAGTGTTGCGGCGCGGCGGCGGTCAGGGACAGGTTTGCCTGTCCAACGGCGTGATTTCGCTGAATCCGGCAACGTATCAGGCGGAAATTATTGCCGAGGGGCGGCAGGTGGCATTGAGCAACAAGGAGTTTGCAGTATTGCAGGCTTTGCTGGCGAGGCCGGGCGTGATTTTGTCGCGCTCGGATTTGGAGGACAAGGTTTACGGCTGGGGCGAGGAAGTCGAAAGCAATGCGGTGGATTTTCTGATTCACGCGCTGCGTAAGAAACTGGGTAAGGAAAGCATACAAAATGTGCGCGGTGTCGGCTGGCTGATGCCGCGTCAAGATGACGTCTGAACAGGAACGAAGATGCCGGACCGTTTTTTTAAAATTTTAAAACATTCGCTTCAGGTCAGAATCAGCCTTGCCCTGATTTGGATGTTTGTTCCGCTGGCAATGCTTGCAGGTATGTTTTCCTACTACGAAACCTTCCACGAAACGGAAGCGTTGCAGGACGACCTGCTCCGTCAGGCGGCATTGTACGTCGCCCCCGATTCCAAACCCGAAACTTTGCCCGAGGGCGACGGCGATACGCGTATTTTGGTACAGATGCCGCAGCAGGAAGACCCTGTTGTCAGCCTGCCCGCGCATCTGGCGGACGGTCTGCACACGCTTCAGGCGGACGATGACGACGATTATTACCGCGTCTATATCCGCACGACCGAGCAGGGACGGATTGCCGTCATGCAGGAAAACGAATACCGTGAAGATTTGGCGGCGGATGCGGCACGGCAAAGCGTGTTGCCACTGCTGGCGGCACTGCCGCTGATGATACTGCTGACCGTGTGGATTACGCACAAAGCCATGCGCCCCGTCCGCAAATTGTCGCAAAGTCTCGAACAACGCCGAATCAATGACCTGTCTGCCTTGAGTGTGGACAATATTCCCAGTGAAATCAGAGGTTTCGTAACCGCCATCAACCTGCTTTTGAAACGTGTTGATGAAGATATACGCCGCCGTCAGCGGTTTGTTGCCGACGCAGCACACGAATTGCGTACGCCGATGACCGCCCTTTCCCTTCAGGCGGAACGGCTCAACAATATGCCGCTCCCGCCCGAAGCGGCGCGGCAGTCCGCCGTTTTGCAGCAAAGCATACGGCGCAACAAACACCTGCTCGAGCAGCTTTTGGCACTGGCGCGTTCGCAGTCGGACGAAACCCCCTTGGCGAAAACGACATTCGGGCTGCAAAGCCGTTTCCGCCAAGTGTTGCAGGAACTGATGCCGCTGGCTTTGGAAAAACGTCAGGACATCGGTGTGGCGGTCGGAGACGATGTCGAAATATTTGCCGACGAAACGGAAATCTATACGCTGATTAAAACCTTTGCCGACAACGCGGTACGTTACACGCCTCCCGAAGGCAGGATAGATTTGGGTTTCACAGACGAAGGGAAATATCTTGCCGTGTGGGTGGAAGATAACGGGAACGGCATTCCCGAATCCGAACGCGCCCGCGTCCTCGATCCGTTTTACCGTATTTTGGGAACGGAGCAGCAGGGGACGGGGCTGGGTCTGTCCATCGCCGACACGCTAGCCAAAAAATACGGCGGATATTTGGAACTGACCGACAGCCGACGTTTCGGACACGGTCTGCTGATACGCGCCTTGTTGGACAAGGAATCCCTGAAATAAACGGATGCCGTCTGAAGGCTTCAGACGGCATTTCCTACATCAATACGATGTCGTATTGTTCCTGTGTGTAAGCGGTTTCGACTGCCAGAGAAATCGGTTTGCCGATGAAATCTATCAGCATTGCCAAGGATTGCGATTCTTCGTCCAAAAACAAATCGATGACGTTGGGGGCGGCGAGGATGCGGAAACTTTCGGCATCGTAACGGCGCGCTTCGCGGACGATTTCGCGCTGGATTTCGTAGCACACGGTTTGCGGCGTTTTCAGACGGCCTCTGCCTTGGCAGGAAGGGCAGGGTTCGCAGAGGACTTGGTTTAAGTTTTCGCGCGAACGTTTGCGCGTCAGCTCGACCAGCCCCAAATGGGTAAAGCCGTGCAGGGTGATGCGCGTGCGGTCGAAGGCGAGGGCTTTGGCAAGCTCCTGCAACACGGCTTCGCGGTGGCTTTCCTGCGCCATATCGATGAAGTCGATGATGATGATGCCGCCAAGGTTGCGCAGGCGAAGTTCGCGGGCGATGGTGTGGCAGGCCTCTAAGTTGGTGCGGAAGATGGTTTCGTCGAAGTTGCGCGCGCCGACAAAACCGCCGGTGTTCACGTCTATCGTGGTCATCGCTTCGGTGGACTCGATAATCAGGTAGCTGCCGAAGTTGAGGTTGACGCGCGGTTGCAGGGCGCGGCTGATTTCCTGCTCGACGTTGTGGGTTTCAAACAGCGGGCGTTCGCCTTTGAACAATTCTATCCTGCCCAATGCGCCGTGAACGTATTGTTCGGCAAAACGCGTCATGCGGCCGTAGTTCGCAGTAGAGTCGACGAGGATTTTTTGCGTGTCGCAGCCGACCATATCGCGCAACACGCGCAGGCTTAAAGGCAAGTCCTGATAAAGCAGGGTTTCCGGCGGTTGGATTTTTGCCTGTTCTTGGATGTGTTCCCACACTTTGGTCAGGTAGTCGATGTCGGATTGTAGCTGTTCGTCGGTGGCGTTTTCGGCGTTGGTGCGGATGATGTAGCCGTGGCATGCCTTTTCCGGCAGGAGCTTGTTGAGACGCTCGCGCAGATTGCTGCGTTCGGCATCGTCTTCGATGCGCTGAGATACGCCGATATGTTCTTCCTGCGGAAGATGGACGAGGAAACGCCCCGCCAGCGAGATTTGGGTGGAAAGCCGCGCGCCTTTGGTGTTGATGGGGTCTTTGATGACCTGCACCAAAACCGACTGCCCTTCAAACAACATATGTTCGATGCGCTGGGTTTCTTCGGGGTTGCGGCGTTGTTCGAGGACATCGACGATGTGTAAAAACGCCGCGCGTTCCAAACCGATGTCGATGAACGCGCTCTGCATCCCGGGCAGCACGCGGCGCACCACGCCCAGATAGATATTGCCGACCAGGCTGTGCCCGCTGTTGCGCTCGATGTGCAGCTCGCAGATATTGTTTTCCTCCAACACCGCCACGCGCGTTTCCTGCGGTGTGATGTTGACCAATATCGTTTCGGGCGGGCGCGCGATGTCTTTGGGGATGGGAAGTCCTGACAACATGGTTTTTCCTGAAAATGTAATAAAAATATTTTTGCATCCGTTCCGCCGCGCAGAGCGGGTGCAAAAATATTTTTCACAATGCCTATCATACTTTAAAAAAGAAAGTTTGACACACTCCGCACATGCCGTTTGAACGTGCATCTGTTCCGCACTTGCCAAACGGGGGAAATGCCCCTATATTGATTATCATTGCAAAACTTTCGGAAACCCAATATGCAGACCGTTACCATGTACACAGGTCCGTTTTGCCCCTACTGCACGATGGCGAAAAGGCTGCTGCACGCGGCAGGTGTCGGACATATCGACGAAATCCGTGTCGATGCAAGCCCCGAAGCCTTTGCCGAAATGCAGCAGCTTTCGGGACAGCGCAGCGTGCCGCAGATTTTCATCGGCGAAACGCACGTTGGCGGATTTACCGACCTCTACCGCCTCCAGCAGGAAGGTGGGCTGGACGGACTGCTGAACCCTTAACCCCCAACTAGGAAAACAAAATGAGCGAAGAACTGCAACCCGTATTCAGCATCGAGCGACTGTATGTCAAAGACTTGTCTTTGGAAGTGCCGCACGCGCCGCAAATCTTCTTGGAACAGGGCGAGCCCGAAGTGGATATGCGCGTTTCCACCGGCAGCCAAAAGCTGGAAGACGGCTACTACAACGTGGACGTTACCGTAACCGTTACCGCCAAATTGGATAACGAGCGCACGATGTTTTTGAACGAAGTAACCCAAAGCGGTATTTTCCGTTTGGAAAACATCCCCGAAGAAGATGCCGACCTGCTGCTCGGCGTGGCGTGTCCGAACATCCTCTTCCCTTACGCGCGCGAAGCCGTTTCCAGTACGGTAACGCGCGCCGGCTTCCCGCCCGTCTTGCTTGCGCCGATTAATTTTGAGGCGATTTACCAACAACAGCAGGAAGCCGAAGCCGCCGGGGCTTGATTCCTGCCTGCCGATGCCGTCTGAATCTGTTTCAGACGGCATTTTTGTTTTCGGATAAAATAGGCGCGTCCGAAGGAATCTGCCTATGATGTCGCCCGAAACCCAGAAACAGCTCAAAATCACTGATGTTTCCGCCAAGAAGCTCGACAAACTCAACCTCCATACCGCGTGGGATTTGGTGTTGCACCTGCCGCTGCGTTACGAGGACGAGACGCACATTATGCCGATTAAGGACGCGCCGATCGGCGTGCCGTGCCAGGTCGAGGGCGAGGTTATCCATCAGGAAGTAACGTTCAAACCGCGCAAGCAGCTGATTGTCCAAATCGCCGACGGCTCCGGCAGCGTCCTTTTTCTGCGCTTCATCCACTTTTACGCCAGCCATCAGAAGCAGACGGCGGTCGGCAAACGCATCCGCGCCGTGGGCGAAATCAAACACGGCTTTTACGGCGACGAGATGATTCATCCCAAAATCCGCGATGCCGAGGGCGGCGGTTTGGCGGAAAGCCTCACGCCGGTTTACCCGACCGTAAACGGTTTGAACCAGCCCACTTTGCGCCGTATTATTCAGACGGCGTTGGACGTTACGCCGCTGCACGACACGCTGCCCGATGCCCTGCTGTGCCGTCTGAAGCTGCCACACCTCGCCGAAAGCCTGCGCCTTTTGCATTCGCCGCCGCCAAGTTTCACGATTCATCAGCTTTCAGACGGCACGTTGCCTGCATGGCAACGGCTCAAATTCGACGAACTTTTGGCGCAACAGCTTTCTATGCGGCTGGCGCGGCAGAAGCGTATCGGCGGCTCGGCGGCGGCATTGCGCGGCAATGGCGTATTGACCCAAGCCCTGCGCCGCGCCCTGCCGTTTGCCCTGACCGATGCACAAGAAAACGTGTTGGCGGAAGTTCAAACCGATATGGCGCAAACGCACCCGATGCACCGCCTGCTGCAAGGCGATGTCGGCAGTGGCAAAACCATCGTCGCCGCCTTGTCCGCGCTGACCGCCATCGAATCCGGCGCGCAGGTGGCTGTAATGGCACCGACCGAAATCCTTGCCGAACAACATTTTATTAAATTTAAACAATGGCTCGAACCTTTGGGCATTGAAGTTGTCCGCCTTTTTGGCAGTTTGCGCAAAAAAGCCAAAGACGAAGCCAAAGCCAAACTCGCCGACGGCAGCGTCAAAATCGCCGTCGGCACGCACGCCCTGTTTTCAGACGGCGTGACGTTTCACAATTTGGGCCTGACCATCGTGGACGAACAGCACCGTTTCGGCGTTGCCCAACGCCTCGCCCTCAAAAACAAAGGGCGCGAAGTCCATCAGCTGATGATGTCCGCCACGCCCATCCCGCGCACGCTCGCCATGAGTTTTTTCGCCGACTTGGACGTGTCCGTCATCGACAAACTGCCGCCCGGGCGAACACCGATTAAAACGCGCCTCGTCAATAATGTCCGCCGCGCCGAAGTCGAAGGCTTCGTCCTCAACATCTGCCGCAAAGGGCAGCAGGCATACTGGGTCTGCCCGCTGATTGAAGAAAGTGAAACCCTGCAACTGCAAACCGCTACCGAAACCCTCGAGCAGCTTCAGGCAGCCTTGCCCGAACTCAACATCGGCTTAGTACACGGGCGCATGAAGGCTGCCGAAAAAGCCGAAGTCATGGCGGAATTTGCCGCAGGCCGTCTGAACGTTTTGGTCGCCACCACCGTCATCGAAGTCGGCGTAGATGTGCCCAACGCCGCCCTGATGGTCATCGAACACGCCGAGCGCATGGGCTTGGCGCAGCTTCACCAATTACGCGGACGGGTAGGGCGCGGCGCGGCGGAAAGCGTGTGCGTCCTCCTGTTTGCCGAACCCTTGGGCGAACTCGCCAAAGCGCGGCTGAAAGTCATCTATGAACACACCGACGGCTTCGAAATCGCCCGCCAAGACCTCAATATCCGCGGCCCCGGCGAATTTCTCGGCGCGCGCCAAAGCGGCGTGCCTATGCTGCGCTTCGCCAAGCTTGAAGAAGACCTGCACCTTTTGGAACAGGCGCGTGAAACCGCCCCGATACTGATTGAACAAAACCCCGAAATCGTCGAGGCGCATCTGGCACGATGGCTTTCCGGCAGGGAAGGGTATTTGGGCGTGTGAGCAAAATGCCGTCTGAAATATTGGAAAAAAGTGTAACGGAAATCTGATTTTTATAGTGGATTAACAAAAATCAGGACAAGGCGACGAAGCCGCAGACAGTACAAATAGTACGGCAAGGCGAGGCAACGCCGTACTGGTTTTTGTTAATCCACTATATTATTTTTGACACATTTTCATGATTTCAAATCCCGTTATTCCCAAGTAGGCGGAAACCGGCAATGAGAAGCCGCAGAGACTTATCGGGAAAAACGGCAAGCCTTCCGCCGTCATTCCCGCGCAGGCGGGAATCTGGAAATGAAAAAACCACGGTGTTATCGGCAATGACTGAAACCGGAGAAATGACGGAATCGAAGCGTGTGGAAATGTGTCGGAAATCGCTGAAGCCGGATAAACTAGATTTCCGCCTGCGCGGGAATGACGGAATTTTAGGTTGTTGTTTTCGCGGAATGACGATTTGGAAGTTTCCCGAAACGCCAAAACAACCGAAACTTAACAAACCAGATTCCGCCTGCGTGGGAATGATGGGCCCAAAGCCGTCCGAACCAAAAAAAACCGCCGCTTTCAGACGGCATCAAAAACCGCAGGCACGATGCCTGCGGTTTGCCGTTTGCGCTTCAGGGGAGCAGGGGGATGCCGCCCAAGCCGTGTGTTTCCTCCAGTCCGAACATAATGTTCATGTTTTGCACCGCCTGTCCCGCCGCGCCTTTGACGAGGTTGTCGATGACGGAAAGGACGACCCACACATCGGATTGCGCCGCCTGTTGGATGCTGATGCGGCAGAGGTTTGCGCCGCGTACGCTGCGGGTTTCGGGTGTCGAACCTGCGGGCAGGATGTCCACGAACGGGCTGTCGCGGTAATAGTCGTGCAGGACGGTTTCGGGGCAGATGCCGTCTGAAAGGTGGAGGTAAACGGTGGCGTGCATACCGCGTATCATCGGCGCGAGGTGCGGCGTGAACACGAATCCTTCGGCGATGTCGTCCTGAAGCCCGGCGATGGTCTGCCTGATTTCGGGCAGGTGGCGGTGTCCGGTTATGCCGTAGGCTTTGAAGTTGTCGCCGGCTTCGCACAACAGCGAACCGACATTGCCTTTCCTGCCCGCGCCGGATACGCCGGATTTGCAGTCGGCAATCAGCGGCATACCGGGCTTCAGACGGCATTGCCGCAATAACGGTACGAGCGGCAGGGATACGCAGGTCGGATAGCAGCCCGGGTTGGCGACGAGGCGCGCCTGTGCGACGGCTTCGCGGTTGAGTTCGCTCAATCCGTACACGGCTTGGGAAACGAGGCCGGGGGCGGCGTGGGGCATACCGTACCAGTGTTCCCATACCGGGATGTCCCGTATGCGGAAGTCGGCGGAAAGGTCGATGACGCGCACGCCCTGTTCAATCAGGCGCGGCGCGTCTTTCATGGCGATGCCGTTGGGCGTGGCGAAGAAGACGATGTCGCATTGTTCCAAACCTGCCTCGTCGGGCGTTTGGAAGGCGAGGCCGTACACGCCGCGCAAACTCGGAAAGTAATCGGCAACCGCGGTTCCGGCTTCGCTGCGGCTGGTTACGGCGGCAACTTCGACATCGGGATGGGCGGCAAGCAGGCGCAGCAGTTCCACGCCCGTGTAGCCCGTCGCGCCGACAATGCCGGCTTTGATTTTTTTGCTCATAGTTTTCCTTTGTGTGGTTGGCGGGTATGCCGTCCGAACGCTGCAAAACTGCGGTTCAGACGGCATTCTGTTTTAAAACATACGCTGCCATTTGCGGTTGAGCAGGAAGCCGTGTCCTGCCGAGTTGGTGCAGAGTACGCCGTTTTCGAGGCTGCCGCACTGCCAACCTTTTCCTTTGGCGGTGTGTCCGTAGGCGAGGACGGGCGGATTCGGGCTGTACGGGTAGTCGCTGTAACAGCTCATATAGGCTTTCCCTTTGTTGTCGATGTTGAACACGTTGCCCCAGTCGAATCCGCATCCTTTGGGTTTCGGCATGGCGGGTTTGGTATTGTCGGTTTCGTGGATAAAGCAGGATACGCCGTGCCACGGTTCTTCGCCTTCCGGCGGTCCGGTGTCGCCGCCGCAGACGATGTTGCCGCTCGGGGATTGGAAGTTGACGGTAAAAACGCCGTCGGGCGCATCGGCGCGTGCCGAAGCAAAGACGGCTGCGGAGATGAGGATGAGGAGGTTTTTCGGCCGCATCGTTTTATCCTTCGGACGGCGGTTGGGACGGTGAGGGGGCGGTTTGCCCTGTTTGCGCGGCAAACTCCGCCAGCGTTATCTCTAAAGACTGAAGGCAGGGTTGCACCAGCCTGCCGACGGCTTGTCCGACGGGGTTTTGATTGGCGGCGGAAGGACGGTACACAAAGCGTTTAAAAAGCGTGTCTAATTTAATGGCATCCGCCCCTGTTTTTAAAACCCAGCCCTGCCGTCCGGAATAAACATAACCGTAGCGCGCCAGTTTTTCCAAGAGCGCGCCCAATTCGTCGTAGCCCATACCGATATGCCGTCTGAACTGCCGGATCCGCAGGGCTTTGCCGCGTTTTTGCGCCGCGTCGAGCAAGAGTAAAATGTCCAACACATCGTCAAAGCCGCCGCGCGCGTCCGCATTTTTCCGAAACGCCCCGCCCTGCCAATACGACAGTGAGGCTGTCAGCACTGCCCCGCCCAACACCAGCGTCCACAACAGGTTCAGCCACAGCAGGAAAAACGGCACGGCGGCAAACGCGCCGTAAATCGAGCGGTAGCCGTCGAAACTGCCCATATACCACACAAAAGCCGCGCGCGCGCACCACAGGCACAAAGCCGTCGCCGCCGCTCCGATCAAGGCGTGCCGCGCGGGTACGAAACGGTTGGGGACAAAGCAGTACAGCCCCCACAAAAGCAGCACTGTTCCCAGCGGCATTGCCAGCGGGCGCAGCAGCCACGATTCCCCCCATCCCGCCGTCAGCGAGATGCCTACGCCCAAAAACAGCGGCCCGCAAGTCAGCAGGGCCCAATAAACGAGGAACTGCATCATCCAAGGACGCTGTTCGCCAACGCGCCAAATGCGGTTAAACGCCTGATCTATCGTCCGAACCAGCATCAGCGACGTGACGAACAGCATCACGCTGCCGATGGCGGTCAGGCTGCCTGCCTGCCGGCGGAACGCGTCGAGGTAATCCAGCACCTTGTCCGCCCCTTGCGGCACGACGGTTTGTTTGACGAAGGACACAAACGCCCCCGACCAGTTCTCAAATACCGGAAAGACCGAAACCGCCGCCACCGTTACCGTCAGTACCGGCACCAAAGCCAGCAGCGTGGTAAACGTCATACTCGCCGCCGCCTGAGGTACGCGCTCTTCGCTGAAACGGCGGGCGACAAACAGTAGGAAGGCCACGCCGCCGTTTTCCATACCTTTTTGCCAATACTTTGAAAATACCGTCATTTTTATATGCCTGTACCGAACGGAAAGCACAGATTGTAACCGAAACCGCCGCCGCCCCCAAATCCTGCCCCGTTGCGCCGCAGGTGCGGATCCGGATGAAAACAAGCCGAAGCCTTTGCTGGCGCATCGCTTATGGTGGGCTTCGTTTTCAAATGCCGTCTACAAAATGAATAAGCCCCCGATTTTTTTATTTTGACGGCGTTTCAATACTGAAAAATAATTGCCTTTTCCCCGGCAAATAGTCGGAATCGGCGGATGGTTCAGACGCAGCCTTTATTTTTTCCCAATATCGGCAAGGTCTTGGCTGGCTGGGGGCGGCGCATCGTGATGCGTCAAATTCCGCGAACAGGCTGTTTTTCGGAGATTTCAAGCCGTGCCGTTGCCCGGCCGGATGCCACGGCGGCTTCAGACGGCATCGGCGGCGGTACGCAGTCCGCATTCGGAGTTTGTTATAATCCGATTTTTCCAACTTCGCGGTTCGCAAACCTCCCGCGTTACCAAAACTAGGATTCGATATGTCAAACCAAAAAGCCTTGGTCATCTTTTCGGGCGGTCAGGATTCGACCACCTGCCTGATTCAGGCAATCCAAACCTACGGGCGCGAAAACGTCCGGGCCATCACTTTCCAATACGGGCAACGCCACGCCGTTGAGCTGGAACGCGCCCGCTGGATTGCGCAGGATTTGGGCGTCAAACAAACCGTACTCGACTTGAGCCTGATGCGGCAGATTACGCACAATGCCCTGATGGACGAAGCCGCCGCCATCGAAACTGCCGAAAACGGCGTTCCGAATACCTTTGTAGACGGCCGCAACGCGCTTTTCCTGCTCTACGCCGCGATTTACGCCAAAGGGCAGGGGATACGGCACATCATCGCGGGTGTGTGCGAAACCGACTTCTCCGGCTATCCCGACTGCCGCGATGTATTCGTCAAATCGATGAACGTTACCCTTAATTTGGCGATGGACTATGATTTTCAAATCCACACGCCGCTGATGTATCTGACCAAGGCGCAAACTTGGGCGTTGGCGGACGAAATGGGCGCGCTGGACTATATCCGCGAGCAAACCCACACCTGCTATAACGGCATCGTTGGCGGCTGCCGCGAATGCCCGAGCTGTATCTTGCGCGAACGCGGGCTGGCGGAATATCTGGAAAGTAAAAAGGCCGTCTGAACACGCGCAAACCATAAGGAATACGATATGCCCAAGCTCCATATGTTTTACCTCGGCGGCAATGCCGGCAGGTCGAATATCGAAGTGCACGACATCCAATTTGCCGTGTGCGACGACTACCGTGAAGCCGTCCCCGCACTCAAAGCCGCGTGGTTCGGCGATGCGGACAAAATCCACATCGACGGCTGGCAGGTTGTCGAATGGGCGGACGGTTACGACATCGCCGTATCCGAAACGCCCAAAACGAAAATGCCGTCTGAAAACGCCCCACGCCTGTATTTTGCCAATGTCGGCGGCTATCGCGCAGGGCAGCTTGCCGAGGCGCACGCGTTCGGGCTGTTCGCCGCCGCCACGCCTGCCGAAGCCAAACAAAAAGCCCTGCAAACCCTGTTGACCGACAGCTATGTTCAGCAGCATAAAGACAACTTAAAAGATGTGGACAACCTGCTTGCGCTCGACCGCATCGGCAATTTCCATATCCGCCTGACCCCGAATCCGCACGGCAAACCCGCCGAAATCGGCTTTCAAGGTTATTTGCCCATTTGAGAACCCATGAAAATCACCAAAATCTTCACCTTCGACTCCTCGCATATGCTCGACGGGCATGACGGCAAATGCCAAAACCTGCACGGGCATACCTACAAACTCGAAATCACCGTTTCAGACGGCATTATCAAAGGTGGCGCGAAAGACGGTATGGTGATGGACTTTACCGACTTGAAAGCCATCGTCAAACAACACATTACCGACCCTTTCGACCACGCGTTTATCTACAACGTCGGCAACGACCGCGAATGCCAAATCGCCGCACTCTTGGAAGGCTGGAATATGAAAACCCTGCGCCTGCCCTGCCGCACGACTGCCGAAAATATGGCGGTCGAAATGTACGGCCGTCTGAAAAACGCGGGGCTGAACGTGTGCGGCGTGAAATTGTGGGAAACGCCGACATCGTGTGCGGAGTATGAAGGGGGGTAGGGGATAGTTTGAACGTATCGATATAGTGAATTTGAATGAAACTTGCACTAAGCCGTCATTCCCGCGCAGGCGGGAATCCAGACCTTGATTTATCAGGAATATTTAAAAATTGCAGCAATTCCAAATCTCTGGATTCCCGCCTGCGAGGGAATGACGATGTGGGGCGTCCTTATTTGAATCTGCTTTATAGTGGATTAAATTTAAACCAGTACAGCGTTGTCTCGCCTTAGCTCAAAGAGAACGATTCTCTAAGGTGCTGAAGCATCAAGTGAATCGGTTCCGTACTATTTGTACTGTCTGCGGCTTCGTCGCCTTGTCCTGATTTTTGTTAATCCACTAGTGGTACAAAATTCAAGATAGATTTCAAAGGGAGAGTTAATATTGTTAATTAAAAAAATAATTTTATGGGTAGTTATGACTTTATTTTGGATTTTCATTTTTTATCCAAATGAGAAGGAATTATCAACAAAACGATTTATTTTTGAGAAGTCATACAGTTATAATTCTGGCATACCATTTAACTATTTCTTAATAGATAAAAATCAGAATTCCATTATTTATTTCTTTATTAATAACTATATAGAAGAGGGTAACTTTATTTATTTTTCATATATTGATGGAGGTATTGTGCATGATTTCTGCTATACAAATAAAAAGTTAAAGCTATTACGTATTAACAAACTAACTGATAGTATAGAAAATGCTCAAATAAATAAGCACCAAATAGTTTTTGATAAAATTAATAAAATAAAATACAGTGATTTAACATGGTTGCAAAGTGAATATAATAGATGCAAGTAAATTTCTGTATTGATTATTTATTGGAAAAATTGCATTGTTTACACTTTTTTCATGCTGATCAGTGCACAGGTAGGGGGCGTGCTGGGGCAGAATGCGGTGGAGAATAATGCCCTAGACCGTTTGGACGGATTCACACCCGGCGAACGAAGCCTGAGAGCCAGAGCAGATAAGATCTACCAATATACCGTAAAACGGTTTTTTCTCCTGCACGGATTCCCCGTCTTTTCAAACGGCATTCCATCTCAAACGTACCCATTAAAAGGAACACCCATGAAACTTCTTTCCACCATTCTCGTCCTCTTCGTCGCCGCCGAACATTTTTACATCGCCTGGCTTGAAATGACGCAGATTCCCAGCGAAAAAGCGGCGGAAACGTTCAAGCTGCCTTATGAATTTATGGAACAAAAGCAAGTGCAGATCCTGTTTGGCAATCAAGGGCTGTATAACGGCTTTCTCGGCATCGGGCTGGTGTGGTCGCGGTTTGCCGTGCCGGACAATGCCGTTTACGGCGCGACGATTCTGTTTCTCGGCTTCGTCCTGATTGCCGCCGCGTGGGGCGCGTTTACCACAGGCAACAAAGGCATACTCGTCAAACAGGGGTTGCCCGCATTTTTGGCAGCGGCGGCGGTATTGGCGGCATGAAAAAAATCAGCGTCGCCCCCGAAAATCCGCAATACCGCATCGTTGAAATCTTTGAAAGCCTGCAAGGCGAGGGCTGGAACACGGGCATGCCTGCCGTGTTCGTCCGCATGGGTAAATGCAATCTGGCGTGCGGCTGGTGTGATACCGATTATTTGACATTCGGCATGATGAGCCTGTCCGACATCTTAGGCCGTCTGAAAACCTACGCCGCCCGCAACATCATCATCACCGGCGGCGAGCCGACCATACAGCCGCATCTCGATGCGCTGCTGGACACGCTCAAGGCGGAAGGCTATTTCCTCTGTATCGAAACCAACGGACTCAATCCTGCGCCGCCGCAAATCGACTATGTCGCCACCAGCCCCAAAGCCTGCTATGCCGCCAAATACGAAAAAAGCTGTATCGAAACCGCCGACGAAGTGCGGATTGTTGCCGACGGCGATGTCATCGGGTTCTGTGAAAATATGGAACGCAAAATCCGCGCGCACCATTACTACCTTTCGCCCTGCGAACAAAACGGCGCAATGAACATTTACGACACTATCCGCCAAATCGGTATTTTAAACAGCCGCCCCGACGCGCCCGTACATTGGCAGTTGAGCGTGCAGACGCACAAATGGGCGGGGATAGAGTAGTTTACGCAATGTAACTCAAAGGGCCGGCTTGCCGTTTTGCCGATGTTCGACATACGGGAAGTGTACCGCTTCCGCGTGAAACTGCCGGCATTTCCGCTGCCTGATTGGGCGGAACCTTACTGAATAAGATGCCGCTGTTGGGTACACGCCCGGCTTCCTAAATTCCGATGGTCTTTTGAACGTTGCAGATACCCTTTTTCAGTGTACGCAAATGGCAGGGTTGGGGGAAAACGAAATGCCGTCTGAAACAGAATGCTGTTTCAGACGGTATTTTTCTGTTGCCGCCAAAAGGGAAAAACCGCCCCGGCAATGGATACCGAGGCGGTTTGGATTTGGTCGGAATGAGAGGATTCGAACCTCCGACCCCTTCGTCCCGAACGAAGTGCGCTACCGGGCTGCGCTACATTCCGAATTAAGTAAGGCGTGATTATAGCGCAAAAAATACGGCGTGCCTATACCGTTTTGCCTTTTTGCCGCGTGTCGGGCGGATTTAAAACGCTGTGTTTGAATACAGTGTTGATAAGCATCCTTATCTTCAAGTAATTCAATAGGATAAATTTCTACTTAACCGGAAAATCATTGCCTTTCCCTGACAAACGGTTGAAATCGGCAGATTGTTGAAACGCAGCCGATTTAAAAGGCTTCGCCGACTTTTACGCCGCCCGCCGTGTCCTGCGGCGAAGTCAAACGGGAGGTCAAGGCTTGCGCCGCTTGAAAATCCGCCGTCTGCATCACGGCTTGCGCGGCGGCACTGCCGAGCGTGTTGGCCATGTATTGCCAACGTTGCGCCAAAGCGGGATTGTCGGGAATGCGGAAATCTTCGCGCAGTTCGTCCACAAGGTCGGGACGGTTGCAGACGAGGACGATGTCGCAACCTGCCTCAAAGGAAATGCGGGCGCGTTCTTTGATGCCGCCGACACCGCACGCGCCCTCCATAGTCAAATCGTCCGAGAAAATCACGCCTTTGAATCCGATGTCGCGGCGCAAAATCTGTTTGAGCCAGATTTCGGAAAACCCGGCGGGCTTGGCATCCACTTGCGGATAAACGACGTGGGCGGGCATAACCGCCGCCATACCTTCGCGGCTCATAATGCGGAAAGGGATGAGGTCGGCGGCTTCGAGTTCGGACAGGCTGCGCCCGTCTTCGGGCAGCACCAAATGGCTGTCTCCTTCGACAAACCCGTGTCCGGGAAAATGTTTGCCGCAGGATTTCATGCCGCCGCGATTCAAGCCTTTTTGCAGGGCGAGGGCGAGGCGGGTTACGGCTTCGGGGTTGCGGTGGAAGCTGCGGTTGCCGATAACGGGGCAGTTTCCCCAGTCCAAATCCAAGACGGGCGTGAAGGACAAATCGATGCCGCAGGCGGAAAGCTCGGTTGCCAACACCCATCCGATGTGTTCGGCATAGGTTTCGGCGGTTTCCGCGCCTTCTCTGTCCCAAATCTCGCCGAGCGTACTCATTGCGGGCAGGCGGGTGAAGCCTTCAATGAAACGTTGTACCCTGCCGCCTTCGTGATCGACGGCGATGATGAGTTCGGGTGTGCGCAGGGCTTTGATTTCGGCGGTAAGTTCTTTGAGCTGTTCGATGTTTTGGAAGTTGCGGCGGAAGAGGATGATGCCGCCGATTGCGGGGTCGAGCAGGCGTTGCCTTTCTTCTCCGGTCAGGCGGAAGGCGGCAATGTCTGCCATGACGGGGCCGCGCGGAATATGGGGAACAGTCATTTTGGTTTGCTCCAAAAAGCTTCAGACGGCATATGCCGTCTGAACAGGGAAAGGGGTCAGGCGTTGGCGCGTTTTTTATCTTTCAACAGAAAAATCAGCACCGCCAATACAATGCCTGTTGTGCCAAAGCCCAACAGCGCGGATTTTGTCAGACCCAATGCGAGGTAGCCCGATGCAGCGGCGGCGGCAACCGTCAGGGCATAAGGCAGTTGCGAGGTAACGTGGTCGATATGGTTGCAGCGCGCGCCTGTGGAAGACAGGATGGTCGTGTCGGAGATGGGCGAACAGTGGTCGCCGCATACCGCCCCCGCCATCACGGCGGACATACACGGGATAATCAGTGAGGGATCGACTTTGACCGCCATGGCGGCGGCAATCGGCAGCATAATGCCGAACGTCCCCCAGCTTGTGCCGGTGGCAAACGCCATTACGCTGGCGAGCAGGAAGAGGATGACGGGCAGGAAGCCGGGATGGATGTTGCCCGCAACCAGCGTGGAGAGGTAGTCGCCCGTGTGCATTTCGCCGACAACCGTACTGATGAGCCAGGCGAGGATTAAAATGGCGATTGCGCCGAACATAGATTTCGCACCCTGCCAAACGGCTTTGGGATAGTCGGCGGTTTTAATCGTGCCGAGCGTGCAGAGAACGACGGCAAGGACGCCGCAAGTGCCGCCGAATACCAGCGAAGTGTTTACGTCGGTATTTTCAAATGCCCCCAAAATGCTGAAGGTTTCGCTTGCCTGCGCGCCGGTGTAGATCATGGCGGAAACCGTTGAGGCGATTAAGGTCAAAACGGGAATAATCAACGCGTAAACCCTGCCCTCGATGCCGTCTGAAACGGCTGTTTCATTATGGGTTTCGTTCAAGGCGGCTTGTTCGAAACGTGCCATCGAGCCGATGTCGAAGGAGAACCATGCGACGACGAATACCATAATCAGGGCAAACAGCGCGTAATAGTTCATCAGGCTCATGGCGACAAACGTCCCCATCGGCGTGTATTCGGTGATTTTGTAGGTAACGAGCAGTCCGGCAAGTGTGGCGATAATCGACGCGCCCCAGCTTGAAACGGGCATCAGCACGCACATAGGCGCGGCGGTGGAGTCGAGGATGTAGGCGAGTTTGGCGCGGGAAACTTTAAACTTGTCGGTAACGGGGCGGGCAATCGCACCGACGGCGAGACTGTGGAAATAGTCGTCGATAAAGGTTACGAACACGAGGCAGGCGGTCAGCATTTTCGCGCCGCGCCGGTTTTTAATGTGCCGTTTTGCCCAGTCGGCAAACGCCTGATTGCTGCCGGAGTAGGTCAGCAGTGAAGTGAAAATGCCCAAAAGTATCAGGAAAACCAAGATTTTTGGTTTGCCCAGCGACCAATCGCCGTCTGACCAAGCCAAGCCGACGACCATGTCTTTCAGGTGTGTCAGACCGTCGACGGGGTTGCCGCCGACCAAAAAGGCAACGCCGACCAAAATGCCTATGCTTAACGACAGCAGTACGCGTCGGGTAATGACGGCAAGTGCGAGTGCCAAAAAGGGTGGCACAACCGAGAAAAATGAATTTGAATAGTCAATCAGCTGCATGGTTTGTGGGGGTGTTAAGCGTCCGGATGGGAGGGTATCTGTCCGCCTCCGGTTTGGGTTTTGTTGGCAAAATGGGCGGAAATATTTTTGTCGTAAAAAATATTTGTTTAAAATCAAATAACCGATTTTTTAAAATGCCCATTAATCGATATTGATGGGCATTTTATCATTTAAAAAATATTTTGGTTAAATTATGTGTGTTATTGCAGGTTTAATGCGATAAACAGCGTGTTGCCACGGCGCATGACCAGCAGGGGGACGTTTTTGCCTGCCTTGTCCATAGCTTTGCGGAAACCGTCTTCGTCATTGACGGGGACTTGCCCGACGGCGAGGATTTCGTCGCCGCGCCTCAAGCCTGCGCGTTCTGCCGCGTCGGAAACCCGTACGACGACGAGGTGTCCGCCGCTGCTGTCGGTATGTGTCTGAAGGGTAATGCCTGCGGATTCGACCGAGAACGTACCGGATTGCTGTTCGGTGTAGGGGGCTTCATCTGTTTTGGATGATGCGCCGGTATGCTCGGCGGCGTTGCCCAGCTTGATTTTGATTGTGATTTCTTTGCCTTTGTGCCATACGCCGAGGCTGACTTCTTTTCCCGGCGTAATGGCACCGACCATAACGGGAAGGTCTCCGGAAGAACGTATTTCTTCTCCGTTGAGGCTGAGGACGATGTCGCCCGCCTGCAGGCCGGCACGTTCTGCGGGGCTGCCGGGCAGGACTTTGGCAATCAGTGCGCCGCCGGCTTTGTCCAAACCGAACGATTGCGCCAAACCGTAGGATACTTCTTGAATAATCACGCCCAGTTGTCCGCGTTGGACTTTGCCGGTATTTTTCAGCTGTTCGGCAACATTCATGGCAACGTCAATCGGGATGGCGAAGGAAATGCCCATAAATCCGCCGCTGCGGCTGTATATTTGCGAGTTGATGCCGACGACCTGTCCTTTTAAGTTGAACAGCGGACCGCCGGAGTTGCCCGGATTGATGGCAACGTCGGTTTGGATGAAGGGTGTGTAGCTTTCGTTGGGCAGGCTTCTGCCTTTGGCGGACACGATGCCGGCGGTAACGCTGTTGTCGAAGCCGAAGGGCGCGCCGATGGCGGCGACCCATTCGCCCGGTTTCAAATCTTTGGGATTGCCGATTTTGACGACAGGGAGGTCTTCCGTGGCGTCTATTTTTAAAAGCGCCACGTCGGATTGGACATCCGAACCGATGAGTTTGGCGGTATATTCGCGCTTGTCGTTGAGCAGGACTTTGATGCTGCCCATACCGGCAACGACGTGGGTATTGGTCAGGATGTAGCCGTCTTTGCTGATGATGAAGCCCGAACCGAAGTTCAATCCGCCGTCGTCGGATTCTTCTTGGGGAATTTCGGGCATGTTCGGGACGAGGCGTTTGAAAAATTCGTAGAATGGATCGCTGTCGGCAAGCGGGTCGGAATCGGTTTCGGCATTGCCGCTGCCGTTTTGGGTGCGCGGGGCGGGGGCTGCCTGAATATTGACGACTGCCGGACCTTCGCTTTGCACCAATTGGGCAAAGTCGGGCAGCAGCATACTGACGCTGCCGTCGTCTTTGGTGTGTTCGATGCGTTCTACGAAGGATGCTTCTTTTTTGTCCGCACCGAAAAAGCTGCCTGCCTTGTCGCAGCCTGCCAGCGAGGCGGCACACAGTGCTGCCAAAGCGAGGTATTGGTATTTTTTGAACACGTTTTGTCCTTTGTTTCGTACCGATATTGACTTCAATGCCGTCTGAAACGCATGTTGTCGGCTTCAGACGGCATAGGTTGAAATTCTACAACGTCCGTCCGAATTTTCAAGCGTTTCATTTTGAAGGGCGGCGGCGGTCAGGCTTTGGCGGGATATTCGCACAAATCGTTGATGATGCAGGTTTGGCATTGCGGTTTGAGTGCCTTGCAGGTGTAGCGTCCGTGCAAAATCAGCCAGTGGTGCGCGTCCATCAGGAACTCTTTAGGAATGAAGCGCATCAGTTTGTCTTCGACTTCGCGCACATCTTTCCCGGGGGCGATTTTGGTTCGGTTGGACACGCGGAAAATATGCGTATCGACCGCCATAACGGGGTGTCCGAACGCCGTGTTCAATACCACGTTTGCCGTTTTGCGCCCCACGCCAGGCAACGATTCCAAAGCCTCGCGGTCTTCCGGCACTTCGCCGTTGTATTTTTCCAGCAGGATGCGGCAGGTCTGCATGATGTGTTTGGACTTGGTTTTATACAGCCCGATGGTTTTCGTGTATTCCATCACGCCGTCCAAGCCCAAATCCAGCATCGCCTGCGGCGTATCGGCAACCGGAAACAGCTTCGCCGTCGCCTTGTTTACGCCGACATCGGTCGCCTGCGCCGAAAGCAGAACGGCAATTAAAAGCTCGAAAGGGGAGTTGAAATTCAGCTCGGTGGTAGGATGGGGGTTGGCAGCGCGGAAACGCTCGAAGATTTCTTGGCGGATTTGTCTGTTCATTTTTTGTGCAGTCGGTTTGTGCGTTCGGCATTATAACGCACGGTTCAGGCGGCGTAATATTGCATTCCCCACAGAATGAAGGCGTAACGCGCCGTTTTGCCGATAACCAGCATCAGCCCGCTTGTCCACGGATTCAACCGCAGCCAGCCGGCGGCAAGCGGCAGTGCGTCGCCGACGACGGGCAGCCAGGCAAACGCAAGCAGCCATACGCCGTAACGCTTCATTATCCTGATTGTTTTTTCAGACGGCATTTTTCGGGAAGGCAGCAAACGTCCCATCCAATAGGAAACCATACTGCCCAGTCCGTTGGCAAGGCCGGCGCACAGCAACGCGCCGTATGCGTGTTCGGGAAAGCGGTGGACGAACAGGGCAAAGGCGGCTTCGGATGTGCCGGGCAGGAGGGTGGCGGAAGTGAAGGCGGAAAAGGCGAGTGCGGCGTAGGCGTAAAAGACGGTCATGTACGGTTTGTGATAAATCAAAATGAGGATTGAAAAAATACAGCGTCGGCGTGCTTGTCGGGATAATAGCGGATGTTGTCCGGCAAGGATATGCCGGCGGCTTGCAAATTTGTGAAATGTCAGTATGATTCACGCCGCCCTTGAAGAATGTCAATTTTTGCCGTCCGAACCGTGCAATGTATTCCAATAAAATGAAAGGCAAATCATGTCTGCGCAATCACAAAACAACCATACATCCCCGTTGGTCGTCTTGACCACGCTGTTCTTCATGATGGGTTTTATTACCTGCATGAACGACATCCTTATCCCTCATTTGAAAGAAATTTTCGACCTGACTTACGTTCAGGCGATGCTGATTCAATTCTGTTTCTTTACCGCCTATGCGGTGATGTCGATTCCCATGGGTACGCTGGTGGGCAAAATCGGTTATAAAAACGGCGTTATCGGCGGCTTTCTGCTGACGGCGGTCGGATGCCTGTTGTTTTATCCTGCTGCGGGCAGCCATTCTTACGCGGTATTTTTGGGCGCGTTGTTTATTTTGGCTTCCGGCGTAACACTGCTTCAGGTCGCCGGTAATCCTTATGTTACCCTGCTGGCGAAACCCAGCAAGGAATCGGCAACGCTGACGCTGGTTCAGGCGTTTAACTCTTTGGGTACGACCATTGCGCCTCAAATCGGCGCGTTCCTGATTCTGGCGGACGCAACCCAAACCGTCAGCAAGGCGGAACAGATTTCTTCCGTACAGATTCCCTATTTGGGACTGGCGGGGCTGCTGATTATCCTTGCCGTTCTCGTGAAAATGATCCGGCTGCCCGACGCGCGCAAAATTGCCGCCGAAGAAAGCGCGCATAACCATGACGGCAAAACCGGCGTATGGCAATACAAACATCTCGTGTTCGGTGCGGCAGGCATTTTCTGCTACGTCGGTGCGGAAGTCTCCATCGGTTCGCTGATGGTCAACGTATTGGGTTATCTGAAAGGGCTGGACCATGCTTCCGCCGCCCATTATCTGTCGTTTTATTGGGGTGGCGCGATGGTTGGACGGTTCCTCGGTTCGGCAGTGATGGCGAAATTCGCCCCCAACCGTTATTTGGCGTTTAACGCATCGGCTGCGGTCGTACTGCTTGCCGTCGCGATGGCGACGGGCAGCGGCAATGCGGATGTGGCGATGTGGTCGCTGCTTGCCATCGGTTTTTTCAACTCGATTATGTTTCCGACGATTTTCTCTTTAGCAACCAAAGGGTTGGGCAAATTCACCAACGCGGCTTCCGGTGTGCTGTGTACCGCGATTGTCGGCGGTGCGGTCGTGCCGGTGATTCAAGGCTGGGCGGCGGATACTTACACCCTGATGTCTTCGTTTGTCGTTTCCGTCATCTGTTACCTGTATATCGTGTTTTTTGCGGTGTACGGGTATCGGGCGGACAAATAATCTTTTTCTTGAGAAATGCCGTCTGAACATCTTTCAGACGGCATTTTTGCGTACCGGTGTTTGCGGCGTGTGTGCCGAGGTTTTAATATTTCAATCCATAAAAGTCTTATATGCCAACAAACAAAAAAATAAAAAATTATATTTCAAAAAAATTAATTTAGATTGAAAAAATTGCCGTTTTGTTTCTGTCCGGCTTTTGTAAAACGCTAAAATGCCGTCTGAAAACGTCGGGCGGATTCGGTATGGTGTGTTAGAATCCGTTAACTTTATATCAAATCGGGCAAAGAATCATGTTTGCTTTCAAATCCTTACTCGATATGCCGCGCGGTGAGGCACTTGCCGTCGTCGTCGCTCTGATTGCCGCGATGGGCTATACCATCATTTCATTGGAGTGGCTGCCGCATATGTCCATTATTGCTGCCATTGTCGTGCTGATTTTGTACGGCTTGGCGCGCGGTTTGAAATACAATGATATGCAGCAGGGCATGATAGGCGCGTTAAATCAGGGTATGGGCGCAATTTACCTGTTTTTCTTCATCGGGCTGATGGTCAGCGCGCTGATGATGAGCGGCGCGATTCCGACGCTGATGTATTACGGTTTCGGACTGATTTCCCCGACTTATTTTTATTTTTCCGCCTTCGCGCTGTGTTCCGTCATCGGCGTGTCCATCGGCAGCAGCCTGACCACCTGCGCTACGGTCGGCGTTGCCTTTATGGGGATGGCGGCGGCGTTTCATGCCGATATGGCGATGACGGCGGGCGCGATTGTTTCCGGTGCGTTTTTCGGCGATAAAATGTCCCCACTCTCCGACACCACGGGCATTTCCGCCTCTATCGTCGGTATCGATCTGTTTGAACACATCAAAAACATGATGTACACCACCATCCCCGCGTGGCTCATCAGCGCGGCACTGATGCTTTGGCTTTTGCCGAATGTCGCCGCATACGATATGGGCAGCGTCGAATCCTTCCGCAGCCAGCTTGAAGCCACGGGATTGGTGCACGGCTATTCGCTGATTCCGTTTGCACTGTTGGTCGTTTTGGCATTGATGCGCGTCAATGCCGTCGTCGCCATGCTCTTTACCGTCATGGTTGCCGTTGCGGTAACGTATCTGCACAGCACGCCCGATCTGCGTCAGCTCGGCGCGTGGTTTTACGGTGGCTACAAACTCGAAGGCGAAGCGTTTAAAGACATCGCCAAACTCATTTCGCGCGGCGGTTTGGAAAGTATGTTTTTCACGCAAACCATCGTGATTCTCGGGATGAGTTTGGGCGGGCTGCTGTTTTCGCTCGGCGCGATTCCTTCCCTGCTGGATGCCGTCCGCAGCTTTTTGACGAATGCCGGACGTGCGACGTTCAGCGTTGCCATGACTTCGGTTGGAGTGAACTTCCTGATTGGCGAACAATATTTGAGCATTCTGCTTTCGGGAGAAACGTTCAAACCCGTTTACGACAGGCTCGGCCTGCATTCGCGCAATCTGTCGCGGACGCTGGAAGATGCGGGGACGGTGATTAACCCGCTTGTTCCGTGGAGCGTGTGCGGCGTGTTCATCAGCCACGCGCTGGGCGTGCCGGTCTGGGAATATCTGCCTTATGCCTTTTTCTGCTATTTGAGTTTAGCTTTGACACTGTTATTCGGCTGGACGGGGCTGACTTTGAGCAAAAAATAAGCGGATAAGCGAAATGCCGTCTGAAACTTGCAACGGTTTCAGACGGCATTTTTATGTTTGGCGGATGGGGCGGATTGAAACAGAAAACGCCCGTACCGTCATTCTAAACTGTGCAGAAACGGCTCTGCTTACTTCACGCGGGTCGCCATCAGGGTGTGCAGGCGGCGGTTGTCGGCGCGGGCGACGGTAAATTGCAGGCTGCCGATGATGACTTTTTCGCCGCGTACGGGCAGGTGTCCCAACTCCTGAATAACCAGGCCGCCGATGGTATCGGCTTCTTCGCTGCTGTATTCCGTGCCGAAGAAGGCGTTGATGTCTTCGATTTCGGTAGCCGCGTGGATGCGCCAGCGTTCGGAAGAAACGGCGTGGATATTATCGGCGCTGTCGTCTTCGTCAAACTCGTCTTCGATGTCGCCGACGATTTGCTCGATGATGTCTTCAAAAGTGACCAAACCCGACGTGCCGCCGTATTCGTCGATGACAATCGCCATATGGTTGCGCTGTTCGCGGAATTCTTTTAAAAGCGCGTTCAGCGATTTGCCTTCGGGCACGAAGACGGCGGGGCGCAATATCGATTTGAGGTGGAACTGCTCGGGGTTGAACATATATTTGAGCAGGTCTTTGGCGTGCAAAATGCCCAAAACTTCGTCTTTGTCTTCGCCGATGACGGGGAAGCGCGAATGGGCGGTATCGATGACGTAGGCGGTGATGCGCTCGATGCTGTCGTTTTCTTTTAAAACGTTCATACGGCTGCGCGTAATCATCGCGTCGCGCACTTCCAAATCAGAAAAATCGAGGACTTTTTCCAACCTTAAAAGCGTATCCGCATCAAAAACTTCCTGCTCGTGCGCCTGCCGAAGCAGGTTTAATACGTCTTCGGCAGAATCGGGTTCGCGGGCGAGTCGGGCAATCAGGCGTTCAAAAAAATTTGTTTTCGGTTGTGCGCCGTCCATTTTAATGTCCGTCCTCTCGGTAGGGGTTGGGATAGCCTGCCGCCCGCATCAGGCGGATTTCTTCGGCTTCCATTATTTCGGCTTCGTCGTCTTCGATGTGGTCGTAGCCCATCAGGTGCAAAACACCGTGTATGGTCAGGTGGGCAAAATGCCGTTCGGGCGTTTTGCCTTGTTCGGCGGCTTCTTTCAAAACGACTTGCGGGCAGATAATCAAATCGCCGTACAGTTTTTCCGAAACTTGGCAGGGCAGGGTTTCGCCTTCGTTGAGTGCGAAACTCAAGACATTGGTGGCGTAATCTTTGCCCCGGTAGTCGCGGTTGTAGGCGCGGGCTGCTTCTTCGTCCAGAAGAATCAGGCTGATGTCTGCGCGGCGGTATCCGCTTTTCAGGGCAGACCACGCCCAGCGGTAAAAATCGTGTTCGCTTGGAAGGTTGGCGGCGGAAGAAGCGTTTTCAAAGTTCAGATGGAAACGTTGCCGCTGCAACGTTAAGAAAGGGTATTTTTTGGCGCGTTTCATTGTGGCGGGTTTCGTGTTTTGTGGGCGTAAATATAACATAGACCTGATGATGCCGTCTGAAGAAACGTTCAAAATATGATAGACTCCACGCCGTTTCCCATCCTTGTGGCACATAAAGATATGAACCCGAAAAAACTCGTCATCGCCAGCCGCGAAAGCCTGCTTGCCATGTGGCAGGCAAAGCATATCCAAGGCCGTCTGAAAGCCCTGTATCCCGATTGCGAAGTCGAGATTTTGGGTATGACCACGCGCGGCGACCGGATTTTGGACAGAACTTTGTCAAAAGTCGGCGGTAAAGGCTTGTTTGTCAAAGAGTTGGAACAAGCCCTTCAAGACGGGCGCGCCGATTTGGCGGTGCATTCGATTAAAGACGTACCGATGGATTTGCCTGAAGGTTTCGCGCTTGCGGCAATCGGCGAACGCGCCAATCCGTTTGACGCGTTTGTGTCCAACCGATACGCGCGTTTGGAAGAAATGCCCAAAGGTGCTATCGTCGGTACATCCAGCCTGCGCCGCGAAGCCCAGTTGCGTGCGCGCTATCCGCATTTGGTGATTAAACCTTTGCGCGGCAATGTGCAAACCCGTTTGTCCAAACTCGATAACGGCGAATACGACGCGATTATCTTGGCTGCCGCCGGTTTGCAGCGTCTGGAATTGGACGGACGCATCCGCATGATTTTGTCGGAATCCGACAGCCTGCCTGCCGCTGGACAAGGCGCATTGGGTATCGAAATTGCCGCGCACCGCGAAGATTTGTATGAAGTTTTGAAACCCTTGAACCACGGTGTTACCAATGCCTGTGTTACCGCCGAACGCGCTTTGGCGCGCGCTTTGGGCGGAAGCTGTCAAGTGCCGCTGGCCGCATATTGCACTGAAGAAAACGGTTTGCTGACCTTGCGCGGCTTGGTCGGTCATCCTGACGGTTCGGTTGTGTTGCAGGCGGACGCGCAAGCCCCTGCCGAATATGCCGACGCGCTCGGACGCGCAGTTGCTAAGAAATTGGCGGACGACGGTGCGCGGGAATTGATTGAGGCAGTATTGAATACGGAAAATTGATTTTATCGAAAATTTATAGTGGATTAACTTTAAACCAGTACGACAAGGCGAGGCAACGCCGTACTGGTTTAAAGTTAATCCACTATACTGTGGCGTTCAAATTTTGAATTTGAGAATGATGATATTCGTATTTTTTATTTGAGTTCATCATATTGGGTTGATTTTGTAGATGTTTTTAGCTTGTTTGAAATTGTTATAGTTTATTGTTTTTTAACAAAAAACAGATGCCGTCTGAACTGGTTAAGGTTCAGACGGCATTTTCATATGGCTGTGCTTTTACAGTACTTTCACGATGCTTTCGCACAGATAATCGATGTTGTCGTCGGTAATGCCTGCAACATTAATTCGGCCGGAACGGACGGCATAAATGGCAAACTCGTTTTTCAGGCGGTCAACTTGTTCGGGAGTCAAGCCGCTGAAAGAGAACATGCCGTTTTGTTCAATAATAAAATCAAAGTCTTGGGTAGCACCTTTGGCTTTGAGCAACTCAACAAATTTTTGGCGCATGGCTTTGATGCGGCCGCGCATTTCATCAAGTTCGGCAATCCATTGTGCTTTCAAATCATCATTTTTCAACACCAGCGCAATGGTGTTCGCACCGTGTGAAGCCGGGTTGGAATACAAGGTACGGATGATGGTTTTGACTTGGCTGTGGGCGCGGGCGGCGGTTGCTTCATCTTCGGCTACCAAAGTGAACGCGCCGACGCGCTCGTTGTACATACCGAAGTTTTTGGAATAAGAGCTGGCAATCAGCAATTCTGTATTGTGTTTCAAGAACACGCGCAAGCCGTAGGCATCTTCTTCCAAACCGTTGCCAAAGCCTTGGTAGGCAAAGTCAAACAGCGGCAGCCAGCCTTTTTCAGCAGAAAGTTTTGCCAAAGCTTCCCATTGTTCAGGCGTAGGGTCGATGCCGGTAGGGTTGTGGCAGCAGCCGTGCAGCAGGACGATGTCGCCTTTTTGCGCTTGGCTCAAGTCTTCAATCATGCCGTCCCAATCCAAACCGTGTTTGGCGGCATCATAGTAGCGATAAGGTTTATCTTGGATACCGACCGCTTTGGCGATGGCGTTGTGGTTTGGCCAGGTCGGATTGGAAATCCAGATGGTTTGCGCGTTCAACTGACGTTTGGCAAACTCAGCCGCAATACGCAATGCACCCGTACCACCAAGGCTTTGCGCCGTTTTGGCGCGGCGGCTGGCGATGATT
Organism: Neisseria sp. Marseille-Q1983; assembly: GCF_018224585.1. Classification (NCBI taxonomy): domain Bacteria; kingdom Pseudomonadati; phylum Pseudomonadota; class Betaproteobacteria; order Neisseriales; family Neisseriaceae; genus Neisseria; species Neisseria sp. Marseille-Q1983. The sequence goes on along the minus strand of NZ_JAGTUI010000006.1, from coordinate 21,242 downwards.
TCGTGGTCTTTGCCGAACAGCAGGATTTGGGTTTGCTCGTTGTAGTCGGCAACGCCGTCGATGGTCAGGTAGTTTTTGGTGGTTTCGCTTTCCAACAGGCGTTTTTCAGCTTCTTTGACGGCTTTGACGATGGGTGTCGCGCCGGATGCGTCTTTGTACACGCCGATGCCGAGGTTGACTTTTTCGGGGCGGGTTTCGGCTTTGAACGCTTCGCCCAAACCGAGAATCGGATCGGCGGGGGCGGCTTCGATGTGCTTGAAGAACATAGCTTGCTCCTTGATGGGGACGGAAGGTCATTCGGGTTTGCCGATTTTACGCTGTTTTATATGTGCTGGAAACAGCCGTGCCTATACCTGCCCGATATGGGCGAAGGTTTCCCAGTTTGACCGTATGTGTTCAGCAACCAGGGGTAAATCTTGTTCGGTGGCTTCGTAGTATGCGCCGTCCCATTCTTCAAAGTCGGGGAACTGTTTGCGCAGGGATTCGATGTCTGCGCCTCCGTCGGCGAGCGTTTCGATGGTTTCGCCGTGTTTTTCGTAGAGGCTTTTGGCTTTGTCGATGATTTTGGGCGTAATTTTGATTTTCCAGCGGCGGAGACTGTCGGCAAGCGGGTTGCGGAAAATATATTCGCCGTAACCGGAGGCGATGAGTTGCACGAAGCCGCCTTCTTCGACTTGGCTGTCGAGGTAGCAGAATGCGGTCAGCGTGTGCTGGTCGTCGGACAGGCAGGAGAGGGATTCGTCGCCGGTTTGGGCGGTGTGTTCGAGGTAGGCGGAAACGAGGGTGTAGAGCAGGGCGGATGGCTCTTGTTGTTTGATGTTTTCAGGGAGGGTAAGCGCAGTCATGGTATGCCGTCTGAAAAGTGGGGATTATAGCGGATTGTGGCTTTGCGCCGAAAATATCCTTTAGCCTGCCGATGGCGTAAAATGGGCGCACGCCAACCACGCAAAGGAAAATCAAATGGACAATCTGAATACGCAGGAAATTTCCGTGTTGCCGGAAAATCTGCCGTTGTATTGCTCGGGGCCCGACAACGAGCAGTGGAACGGGCATCCGAGGGTGTTTTTGCCTTTGGGCGAAGGAGAATCGGGCAGCGTTGCCTGCCCGTATTGCGGCACGCGCTACCGCCTTGACGGAAAGATGCCGCATCATCATTACGCCTGAATGCAAACGGCGGAAAAATGCCGTCTGAAGCCTTTTCCGGTTTCAGACGGCATTTGTTTGGCGGGGCGGGCTGTTCCGGCACCGGGATTCTGCCCGACGCGCCGCCCTGACGGGGAGCGGCGGTTTCCGTTCCCCGCGTGCTGCCGCTATGGATGGCGGCGTTTCGCCTAGAGGAAGAAAATCATTGCCGTGACGACGGCAATCACGCCGTAAATCGCCATCGGGATAACGGTTTTCTTGATAATCGCACCTTCGGAATTTTTCACGTCCAATACGGTACATACGGCGATGATGTTGTTGAGGCACACCATGTTGCCCATCGCGCCGCCGACGGACTGCAACGCCAAAATCAGGGTAACGGACAGGCCGGTATCCAAGGCGATTTGCTGTTGGATCGGACCGAAGGTCAGGTTGGACACGGTGTTGGAACCGGAGAAGAACGCACCGATCGCGCCCAGATACGGCGAGAAATAAACCCAGTGTTCGCCCGCCATTGCGGCAAATTCCTTACCGATGATTTTCACCATCGAATTGTCGCCGCCGACCAGCATCAGCTGAACCATAATCAGCGCGCCCATCAGGGCAAGCAGCGGTTTTTTGGTTTGATTGAAGGTTATGGCATAAATCGCCCAAGCATCTTTGAATTTGGTCTTATACAGCAGGATGCAGATCCAAACGGTAAAGACAAACGGAATCCAAGCGGGAACGTACAGCGTTTGGTAAGACGCGCTGACATCTTGTCCGAAAATATTGCCGAAGGTAATCGTCAGGGAGTCGCTGACGGTAATTTTGGACAAATCAAACGGCAGTTGGAAGCTGAACCATTCTTCTTTGCTGGTCAAAATGCCTTTGATGCCCAGCTGTTTGATGCGAGTAACTACCAGCATACCGATCAGCATACCTAAAGGGGCGAGTGCTTTGGCGACTTGGGCGAACGGTACTTTTTCGGCATTCGGGTCTTTGGCGTGGTCTTTGCTCAAGCCCCAGCCTTTGTTGGCGGCGAATACGGACACCATCAGACCGATTGCGCCGGCAACCAAAGAAGGAAATTCTTCGTTGACCATTGCCAATGCGACATAGGGAAGGGTACAGGAGAAAACGGCAATGGCGACGAAGCCCAAGTTTTTGCGGATTTCAGACCAAGGTACGATAAAACTCAAGCCGATGACGGGGATGACGAAACCTGCGAAGAAGTGCATCACGCCGGTCTGCCTGCCGATGGCGAGGATGTCTTCGGCACTCAGGTTCAGCGGTGCGAAACCGAACCAAGTCGGCGTACCGACTGCGCCGAAAGAGACGGGGACGGAGTTCATCACCAAAGTGAAAATTGCCACTTTCAATGGGTTGAAGCCCAAACTCATCAGAATCGGCGCGGCAATCGCGGCAGGCGTGCCGAAGCCGGATGCGCCCTCAATCATAAAGGCAAACGACCAGCCGATAATCATCAGTTGCGCTACGGGGTTCGGGCTGATGGTCGCCAGCCATTTGCGGATGACATCGATGCAGCCCGTGGTTTCCATCATACGGTTGAACATAATCGCGCCGAAAATCACGGTAATCGGCGTGAGCGTTTTGACGAGGCCGGAAGCGGCGGTAGCGTTGAGCAGCATTCCCGCATCGCCGAAGTAGAAAAGTTTGATGGCGTAAATCAGCACTGCGGTAATCGGCAGCGCGACGTAGGAAGGCATACTGTTTTTTTTCACCATCAGCCAAATCAGCAGGACGATGGGGAATATGCTGAGGAAAAGTGCCATAACGAATCCTTTTTAGGCATTTGCATCATAAGGCGCGTCGAGGTTTGGAAAGACGTTCAAATCCCGCACACCCGATATTTTGATTAAAAGATAAATTGGTAAGACCAATTATTATGCGTTTGCACACTTTACGTAATCTTATGTAATCGGTCAAGCATTTTATCGATAATGGCTATTAATGCGGGTTAAGGATGGTGATGATGCGGCGGAGGGAGTGTGGGAAAGGGGCGTGTAAAAAAGCCGTCCGAAAGGCTTCAGACGGCATTTTCAGCATTTTTCCAGCGGCACGAATACCGCGCCGTCCCCGTCCACACGGAGGATTGAAGCATAGTCGTTATGCCAGTCGCCCAAAACGATGCGGGTAAAGCCGTTTTCGTGATGGATATGCTCGCGGTGGGTGTGTCCGTGTATCAGCCTTTCCGCGTTAAAGGCGCGAACCTGCCGCGCGGTAAAGGCGGCATTGACATCCATAATATCGGCGGGCTTGACCTGTTTTTCCATTTTGCTGACACGCCTGATTTTGGCGGCAAGGCGTGTGCGCCACTTCAGGGGCAGCATTAGGAACAGTTTTTGCAGCCGCTTCCGATGCACGATTTTGCGGAAACGTTGGTATGCCCTGTCATCCGTACACAGAGTGTCGCCGTGGCAGATGAGGGTTTTGCAGCCGAACAAGTCCAAAACCGAGTAATCCGGCAGCAGCGTCATACCCGCCTGTCGGCAAAAATCCTGACCGATTAGGAAGTCGCGGTTACCCCTGACAAAGAACACGGCAACGCCTTTGTCGGACAATTTCCTGATTTCACGCGCAACCGAAGTATTCAACTCGGAAACTTCGTCATCGCCCACCCAAAAATCAAACAAATCGCCCAAAATATAAACCGCCCGCGCCTGCCCGGCGGCGGAAGAACGTAAAAAACGCAGCAGCAGCGCGGTCAGTTCGGGGTGCTTTTCGCTCAAATGCAGGTCGGAAATGAAATAGGCGGGTTTCATAGGCAGGTTTCCAATCGGGCGGATGTCGGGGCGGATTATAACGCGCCCGGCGGCGGGGCAATACGGCAAATGCCGCGCCAAGCATCGGGCATTGGCGGAACCGGGGTTCGGGCGCGTTAAAAATGCCGTCTGAAGGCTTCAGACGGCATCGCGGGCGTAGGATGCGGTAAGGTTTTGCCGGCAAGATATGGGGTGTGGCGGCGGGATTTCCGTTAAAATACGCTTCTTTTTTATTTTTCCGACCATTATGCGCCTGACCCACATCAAACTCTCCGGCTTCAAATCTTTTACCGACCCGACCACGATTCATGTGCCGGGGCAGCTTGTTGCGGTTATCGGGCCCAACGGCTGCGGCAAGTCGAATGTGATTGATGCGGTACGTTGGGTGTTGGGCGAGGCTTCGGCGAAGCAGCTTCGCGGCGAGAGTATGCAGGACGTGATTTTTAACGGTGCGGCGACGCGCCGTCCTGCGCCGAGGGCTTCGGTGGAGCTGGTGTTTGACAACAGCGACCACAGTTTGCAGGGGGCGTGGGGGCAGTATGCCGAAGTGAGCATCAAGCGGCAGCTGACGCGTCAGGGCGAATCGACTTATTTCATCAACAATCAGACCGTGCGCCGCCGCGATATTACCGATTTGTTTTTAGGTACGGGCGTGGGCGCGCGCGGTTATGCCGTTATCGAGCAGGGGATGATTTCGCGCATCATCGAAGCGCGGCCGGAGGAATTGCGCGCCTATATCGAGGAGGCGGCGGGCGTGTCCAAATATAAGGAACGCCGCAAGGAGACGGAAGGCCGTCTGAAAGACACGCGCGAGCATTTGCAGCGTTTGGGTGATTTGCAGAACGAGTTGGCGCGTCAGGTGGAAAAGCTGGAGAAACAGGCGGAAACCGCCGAACGCTACAAATCCCTGACCGCGCAGTTGAACCAACAACAGGATTTGCTCGATTACGCCCAATGGCAGCAATCGCTTGCCGCCGCCGACAAAGCGACCGCGCAGCATCAGTCTTTGCAGGCGCAGCAGGACGAAACCGCCGCGCAGGTTCAGGCGTTAAACGACGAAGTACATGCCTTGCAGACCGCCGAACAGTCGCAGCAGCAGGCGGTACACGAATTGGGCAACAAACGCGGCGTGTTGCGCGAGCAGATTGCCCGTTTGGAAGAACAAATCCGCCACCGGCAAAACCTGCATCAACGCATCGAACGCGACAAGCAGGCGGCGCAGGCGCAGATGCAACGCATCCATCAAGAGCAGCAGCAAATCCGCGTCAAGCTGGAAGAAAACGAGTTGCAGGTCGAAGAAAAGCAAACCGAGCTGGCGGAATGGGCGATGCAGGTTGCCGAACACGAAGAGCGTCTGCCCGAATTGGAAGAAGCTCAAGCCACGCTCAACGCCGCCTTCCAAACCCGGCAGGACGAGGCAAACCGCATCCGCCGTGAACTGGCGTTGAAGCAGCAGCAGCTTGCCCATGCCGAACAAACCGTTGCCAAGCACGAAGAGCGCAAAGGTCGTCTGAAACAGGAAAACCAAGCCCTGAACCTGCCCGACGAGGCCGAAACCGCCGCCGCGCAGGAAGCCGCCGCCCTGTTGCAAAACCGGCAAGAGCATTACGAAGAACAAATCATCGCCGCCGAAGAAGCCTTACACGCCGCCCGCGAGGCGTTTCAGACGGCCTCAAACCGCTTCCAAAGCCTGAAGCAGCAACACATCACCTTGCAGGCGCAGCAGCAGGCGTTGTCGCAAATCCTGTCGCAACAGCAGGAAGCCGCCGACTTCTGGCAGGCAACCGACTACGCCACCGCGCCGCAACTGTGGCAACACATCACCGCGCCCGCCGAGTGGCAGCACGCCCTGTCCGTCATCCTTGCCGAACGCCTGCACGCCCGTAGCGTGCCGTCAGGCTTCGTGCCGCCCGAACCTTTACCCCAAGGGCAGGCGGCATGGCTTTCAGACGAGCTCTCCGGCGGCATCAAAAAATCCCTACCCGTACAGGCATTGTTGAACCAAATCCAAGCGCAGCCGCCGTTTCAGACGGCATTGCACCACTGGCTCGACGGCGTATTGTGCGCACCCGATTTGAGCTACGCTCTCGCGCATCAAAGCGATTTGGGCGCGCATCAAATCTGGCTCACGCCCGAAGGCCATCAGGTCGACAAAGTCAGCGTCCTGCTCTATGCTAAACCCGCGCAGGAAAGCCTGATTGCCCAAAAAGCACGCCTCGACGGCATCGCGTCCGAACTGGAAAACCTCGCCCCCGAACTTTCCGCCGCCGAAGCCGCGTTCAAACAGGCGGAAGCCGCCGTGCGCTCGTCTGAGACGCAACACAAAAACCTGATGCAGCAGCAACAGCAGCACACGCGCCAATACAGCCAGGCGCAGCAACGCGCCGCCGAACTTCTGGCGCGCACCAACCAAGGGCAAATCCGCCGCGAACACATCGAGCGCGAACTGGCGCAGTTGGCGGAAGAGCAGACCGTGTTGCAACACACGTCCGACGGCCTTTCAGACGACATCGCCATTTTGCAGGAAGCTGCTGCCGAACTCGAACACCAGCAGCAAACCGCCGCGCACAGCCGCCAAGAGCAGCAAGGCCGTCTGAAACAGGCGCAGCTTGCCCTGCTGGAAGCCAACCGCCAATACGGGCTTGCCGAAGTCGCCGTCCACAAGCTCAACCAGCAAAAACAAAACTACCAACAGCAAATCGCCCGACTCGAACAGCAAACCTTAGACTGGCAGGAACGCCAGCAAGAGCTTGCCCTCGCCTATGAAACCGAGTTCCAAAACGATGAGCAGCACATCAAGCTCGAAGAATTAAGCGAAGCCGTACAGACCTTGGATGAAGAATACATCGCCGTGCAGGAGAAACTCGCGCAGATTCAGGAGCAGGGCAGGGAGCAATACGCCCGAGTACAAGCCCTGCAAACCCAGTTGCCACAGCTTCAGGCAGCCACCCAAACCGCCCTGTTGCAGCAGCAGGAAGCCCTGATCAACGCCAAACGCTACCATCAAAACCTGACCGAACGCGCCGCCGATTTGGACGCGCTCGAAGCGTTGGCGAAAGAATCGCCGAAAGTATTGAACAGCAGCATCGGCAGCCTCACCCGGCAAATCGAAGCACTCGGCGCGGTCAACCTCGCCGCCCTGCAAGAACTCGAAGAAGCGCGCGAACGCGACGGCTACTACCGCAGCCAGAGCGAAGACGTGCAGGCCGCCATTACCCTTTTGGAAGAAGCCATCGCCCAAATCGACGACAAAACCAAAGCGCGTTTCAAAGAAACCTTCGATGCCGTCAACGGCAAAGTCCAAACCTTCTTCCCGACCCTGTTCGGCGGCGGCGAAGCCACCCTCAAAATGATAGGCGACGACCTCCTGACCGCCGGCGTGTCCATTATGGCGCGTCCGCCCGGCAAGAAAAACAGCACCATCCACCTCCTTTCCGGCGGCGAAAAAGCCCTCACCGCCATGAGCCTCGTGTTCGCCCTGTTCAGCCTCAATCCTGCTCCGTTCTGCCTTTTGGACGAAGTCGACGCTCCGTTGGACGATGCCAACACCTCGCGTTTCTGCAACCTGGTCAAAGAAATGTCGGCGCAAACCCAGTTCCTCTACATCTCCCACAACCGCCTGACCATGGAAATGGCGGAGCAGCTCGTCGGTGTAACCATGCAGGAAAAAGGCGTGTCGCGCGTCGTCGCCGTGGACATCAAACAAGCGTTGGAAATGGCGGAATCCGTTTGAAAGGCGTATCGGGATGTCAAAAATGCCGTCTGAACAGCGTTCAGACGGCATTTCGATGTGTACCGCTACGTCAAATCAGTGGTGATGGCCACAGCTGCATTCTTTTTTCATATCGATCACCATACGGCCGGTGATTTTGCCTTCGCGCATTTCTTGGAAAATGGCGGGAGCTTCGTCCAAAGCACGCAGTTTGACTTTGGGTACAACCAAGCCTTCCGCGCCGAATTGGAAGGCTTCTTCCAAATCTTTGCGCGTGCCGACCAGCGAGCCGACCACTTCGATGCCGTCCAAAACCAAACGCGGGATGGACAAATCCATTGATTCCGGCGGCAGTCCGACGGCAACCACACGCCCGCCCGCGCGGACGCAATCCACGGCAGAGTTGAATGCGGCGGCAGATACGGCGGTTACGACCGCAGCGTGTGCGCCGCCGGTTTTTTCCTGAATCACTTTGGCAGCGTCTTCTTTGGCGGCGTTGACAATCAAATCCGCGCCGGTTTCTTTGGCAAACGCCAGTTTTTCATCGTTGATGTCGATGGCGACAACATGCGCGCCGAATACTTTTTTCGCGTATTGGACACCCAAGTTGCCCAAACCGCCCGCGCCGTAAATCGCAATCCATTGTCCCGGGCGCACGCCGGAAACTTTCACGGCTTTGTAGCAGGTAACGCCGGCGCAAGTGATGCTGGACGCTTGTGCGGGGTCGAGTCCGTCGGGGACTTTGACCGCGTAGTCCGCATTGACGATGCAGTGGGTCGCCATACCGCCGTCTGCGGTGTAGCCCGCGTTCAATACGGAACGGCACAGGGTTTCGCGGCCGGTATTGCAGTATTCGCACGAGCCGCAGCTTTGGAACAGCCAGGCGATGCTGACGCGGTCGCCGACTTTCAGATTTTTCACACCGTCGGCAACTTCTTTAACCAAACCGATGCCTTCGTGTCCCAACACGCGGCCCGGTTTGTCGCCGTAGTCGCCCGCCGCAACGTGCAGGTCGGTGTGGCACACGCCGCAATATTCGACTTCGACCAATGCCTCGCCGTATTCCAACGGGCGAACCTCGCGTTCGACTACTTCCACATCGCCCGCTACATTTTTATTCACAACAACTGCCTGCATTTTCATGATTGCGCTCCTTAGTTACGGTAAAAAAACCTGTAAACGGAATGTTGTCCGATATAAGGGTAAGCATACGCTTCCGCATCTTGCGGGTCAAATAGTATGTTGTTGAAAAATATAGATTATATGTTATATTATAACAGCTCGGAAAGGCGCAGCATCGGGGGTGGTTGCCGGATGAGGGGCGGCAGGTTTCAAGTTTGAAAAACCGGATGGGCAAACCCGTAAAGATGCCGTCTGAAGCTGTGTTCGGACGGCATCTTTACGGGTTTCGGGCTTCGGCGGAGGATTAGTCGAAGTCCGGGCAGTCCTGCCCGCTGCCGGCGGCGGAAAGCGTGCCGCCGTCGTTGAGCGTGACGATGCAGGTTTCGCCTTCGTTGGTCGCCGGATCGGGGACGGCCTGAAGGGTGAAGTGGTCGGGGTTGACTTTGCTTAAGGTAATGTTGAAATATTTGTTTTGTTTCAGTTTTTTTGGGTCGTAGTTGTCAAACGTCCCTTTTTGGCGGTAGTAACGCTCCAAGTTTTGCGCGTTCATCAGCAGGGTGGATTTGACTTCCGACAGGCGGATGCGGCGGGTGTAGGCTTTATAAGAAGGGTAGGCGATGAGCGTCAGGATGCTGAGGATGGCGACGGCAATCAGCAGCTCGAGCAGCGTAAAGCCTTTTTGAACGTTTTTCATAGCAATGTGTTTCCATTTGTTTATCGGTCGGCGGCATTATAACGCCGTATCGGAAATGGCGGAATATGTAAACGGATTGAAATTTTCGGGAAAGCAGATTGTATAAGCCATTTAAAACAAATGGTTATTTTTATCGTCGGCAGTTTGCCGCCTTGGATGGGGCAGGGACTTGCGGTAGAATCCGCTTCCGATTTATGGGATTGGCGCATACAGAGAATTGGAAATATGGCAAAAATGATGAAATGGGCGGCTGTTGCGGCAGTCGCGGCGGCAGCGGTTTGGGGCGGATGGTCTTATCTGAAGCCCGAACCGCAGGCCTCTTATATTACGGAAACGGTCAGGCGCGGCGACATCAGCCGGACGGTTTCCGCGACGGGGGAAATTTCGCCGTCGAATCTGGTGTCGGTCGGCGCGCAGGCATCGGGGCAGATTAAGAAACTTTATGTCCGGCTCGGGCAACAGGTCAAAAAGGGCGATTTGATTGCGGAAATCAATTCGACCTCGCAGACCAACACGCTCAATATGGAAAAATCCAAATTGGAAACGTATCAGGCGAAGCTGGCATCGGCACAGATTGCATTGGGCAGCGCGGAGAAGAAATATAAGCGTCAGGCGGCGTTGTGGAAGGATGATGCGACCTCTAAAGAAGATTTGGAAAGCGCGCAGGATGCGCTTGCCGCCGCCAAAGCCAATGTTGCCGAGCTGAAGGCTTTAATCAGACAGAGCAAAATTTCCATCAATACTGCCGAATCGGAATTGGGTTACACGCGCATTACCGCAACGATGGACGGCACGGTGGTGGCGATTCCCGTGGAAGAAGGGCAGACTGTGAACGCGGCGCAGTCTACGCCGACGATTGTCCAATTGGCGAATCTGGATATGATGTTGAACAAAATGCAGATTGCCGAGGGCGATATTACCAAGGTGAAGGCGGGGCAGGATATTTCGTTTACGATTTTGTCCGAACCGGATACGCCGATTAAGGCAAAACTCGACAGCGTCGATCCGGGGCTGACCACGATGTCGTCGGGCGGCTACAACAGCAGTACGGATACGGCTTCCAATGCGGTCTATTATTATGCCCGTTCGTTTGTGCCCAATCCGGACGGCAAACTCGCCACGGGGATGACGACGCAGAATACGGTTGAAATCGACGGTGTGAAAAATGTGCTGATTATTCCGTCGCTGACCGTGAAAAATCGCGGCGGCAAGGCGTTTGTGCGCGTGTTGGGCGCAGACGGCAAGGCGGCGGAACGAGAAATCCGGACCGGTATGAAAGACAGTATGAATACCGAAGTGAAAAGCGGTTTGAAAGAGGGGGACAAAGTGGTCATCTCCGAAATGACCGCCGCCGAGCAACAGGAAAGCAGCGAACGCGCTATGGGCGGCCCGCCGCGCCGATAAACGAATATGCCGTCTGAACACGGAAACGGTTTCAGACGGCATTTGTTATTGATTTACGGAATATTATGAGCTTGATCGAATGTAGAAACATCAACCGCTATTTCGGCAGCGGCGAGAACCGCGTCCATATTTTGAAAGACATCAGCCTGTCGATAGAGAAGGGCGATTTTGTCGCAATCATCGGGCAGTCCGGTTCGGGCAAGTCCACGCTGATGAACATACTCGGCTGTTTGGATACCGCCGGTTCCGGTTCGTACCGAATCGACGGCATCGAAACTGCCAAAATGCAGCCTGACGAACTGGCGGCATTGCGCCGCGAACGCTTCGGTTTCATCTTCCAACGCTACAACCTCTTAAGCTCGCTGACCGCAAGGGACAACGTCGCGCTGCCGGCCGTCTATATGGGCGCGGGCGGCAAAGAGCGTTCCGCGCGGGCGGAGAAGTTGTTGCAGGATTTGGGTTTGGCAAGCAAAGAGGGCAACAAGCCCGGCGAACTCTCGGGCGGACAGCAGCAGCGCGTCTCCATCGCCCGCGCCCTGATGAACGGCGGAGAAATCATCTTCGCCGACGAGCCGACCGGCGCACTTGATACCTCCAGCGGCAAAAACGTGATGGAAATCATCCGCAGGCTGCACGAAGCTGGGCATACCGTCATTATGGTAACGCACGACCCCGGCATCGCCGCCAACGCCAACCGAGTCATCGAAATCAGGGACGGCGAAATCATTTCCGACACCTCGAAAAAACCCGAAATCCCCGCAAGCAATGTCGGGAGGATTCAGGAAAAAGCCTCGTGGTCGTTTTATTACGACCAGTTTGTCGAAGCCTTCAGAATGTCGGTGCAAGCAGTATTGGCGCACAAAATGCGTTCGCTGCTGACCATGCTCGGCATCATTATCGGTATCGCTTCGGTTGTCTCCGTCGTCGCGCTGGGCAACGGTTCGCAGAAAAAAATCCTCGAAGACATCAGTTCGATGGGGACGAACACCATCAGCATCTTCCCCGGGCGCGGCTTCGGCGACAGGCGCAGCGGCAAAATCAAAACCCTGACCATAGACGACGCGAAAGTCATCGCCAAACAAAGCTACGTTGCTTCCGCCACGCCCATGACTTCGAGCGGCGGCACGCTGACCTACCGCAACACCGACCTGACCGCCTCGCTTTACGGCGTGGGCGAACAGTATTTCGACGTGCGCGGGCTGAAGCTGGAAACGGGGCGGCTGTTTGACGAAAACGATGTGAAAGAAGACGCGCAAGTCGTCGTCATCGACCAAAATGTCAAAGACAAACTCTTTGCGGACTCGGATCCGTTGGGTAAAACCATTTTGTTCAGGAAACGCCCCTTGACCGTCATCGGCGTGATGAAAAAAGACGAAAACGCTTTCGGCAATTCCGACGTGCTGATGCTTTGGTCGCCCTATACGACGGTGATGCACCAAATCACAGGCGAGAGCCACACCAACTCCATCACCGTCAAAATCAAAGACAATGCCAATACCCAGGTTGCCGAAAAAGGGCTGGCCGAGCTGCTCAAAGCGCGGCACGGCACGGAAGATTTCTTTATGAACAACAGCGACAGCATCAGGCAGATGGTCGAAAGCACTACCGGTACGATGAAGCTGCTGATTTCCTCCATCGCCGTGATTTCATTGGTAGTCGGCGGCATCGGCGTGATGAACATTATGCTGGTGTCCGTTACCGAGCGCACCAAAGAAATCGGCATACGGATGGCAATCGGCGCGCGGCGCGGCAATATTTTGCAGCAGTTTTTGATTGAGGCGGTGTTAATCTGCGTCATCGGAGGCTTGGTCGGCGTAGGTTTGTCCGCCGCCGTCAGCCTCGTGTTCAATCATTTTGTAACCGACTTCCCGATGGACATTTCGGCGGCATCCGTTATCGGGGCGGTCGCCTGTTCGACCGGAATCGGCATCGCGTTCGGCTTTATGCCTGCCAATAAAGCAGCCAAACTCAATCCGATAGACGCATTGGCACAGGATTGAGGTTGGACAAAGATGCCGTCTGAAGCTGCCGCGACAGGCTTCAGACGGCATTTGAAAAAGGCTTGGAACACGGTTTCAAGCCTTTTGTTTTGCGGACGGGTTATTGATTTTTGCGGATGATTTCCTCCAGTTGGGGCATCGGGCTGTAGCCGCTTTGGCTGCGCCCGTTGGGGAAGACGAGGGTCGGCGTGCCGTTGAAGCCGAACTGTTCGCCCAAGGAAGTGGTTTCCGCGACGGGATTGTCGCAGATGCTGCCGCCGACCGGGAATTTGCCTTTACGCATCCAATCCGTCCACGCTTTGGCGCGGTCGGGCTGACACCATAAGATTTGCGCCTTGCGCGCGGCATCGGGGTGCAGGCCGGCAATGGGCATCATAAAGCTGTAAACCGTCACATCGGTCATTTTTTCAAACTCGTGTTCCAAGCGTCTGCAGAACGGGCAGTCGGGGTCGGAGAAGACGGCGACTTTCAGCTTGCCGTTGCCGCGTACTTCTTTGATGGCTTTGTCCAAAGGCAGGGAGGCGAAGTCGATTTTGTTCAAATCTGCCATACGCTGTTCGGTGAGGTTTTTCCGGTTGTTGATGTCAATAAGTTCGCCGGAAAATAGATAATCGGCGTTTGCATCGGTGTAGATAATCTGCCTGCCGCTGACGACGACTTCGTAAATGCCTTTGACCGGTGTTTCGCTGACGCTCAACACTTTCAAATCTTGGGCGGAATAGATTTTTTCCAAACGCGCTTTCAAAGAGGCGGCAACGGATTTGCCGGCGGACTCGGCTTTGACGGCGGGTTCGGCGTTGGCATTGGAAACGGGCGTTTGCCCGCAAGCCAGCAGCGGGAGGACGGTAAAGGGGGTTAAGATTTTGATTAACTTGGTTTTCATATAAAGATGATTGCGCGTGTTGGAAAAGCGGCATTGTATCAAACCTCTGTTGCGCCTGCATTGCGCCGAGGCTCAATTTATCGTCTGAAAATAGCTTCCGGCTGTTAAAATACGCAAAAAAATGATTTGCCTGCTTGCATGATCTACCACCGCATCGCTGTAACCATATGGCTGAGCGGACTTTATTGCCGCTTGAGGTCGTCTGAAAGATTTGCTGCGGGCAACTGAAAGATTTTATCGACACTTTGAGAAAAATGATGAACCAACAAGAATACGCTGAATATCTGTTTAAGCTGCTGGGCGAAGAGCCGCAGGCAGCAGATAAATATAATGGCTGGGAAGATTATTTCTACGGTTTGTTTCAAGGTTTTATGCCCGACGGAGAAGGCGTGGCTGCGGTGTTTGAACCTTTGGAAAAGGGACAGGAATTGCTGGCGCGCATCATGCCTGTGTATCAAAGCACTGCCGAACACAACCAAGAAATCCTCGACGGCGGCTATATTCCCGGCTATTTCTGCCTGCCTGCGCAAGATGAGGCAGAAGTGAGACAGACGGGTGAGCGTTTGTTGGAAGGGTTGCGCGAATTTGCCCGCTTTGTTGAAGACGAAGGGCTGATTGCAGCCTTGGCAGCGATTAAACAGATACGTTTGGGTGAGCCTGCGGAAGAGTTTGACGATACTCGGGATTTGTTGGGAGAAGCGTTTGATGAATGGCGGATTAGTAATACGGATTACAACAGCCCCGAACAAGTGTTGGACGAAGCCTATTATTCTATAAATTGCGATTATTACCTGTCCGCTTATCTGCAATATCCGCTTTACCGCAACAAACCCGATAGCGATTTTCTCCGTCCTTATTTCGATTTGTGGAAACAGGGTTACGGCTTTACTTTAGATAAAGACTGTTTGTATTTGTGCAAATAGCTTCCGTTTTTTCAGACGGCCTCAAACATTTTTTACATACCATGATCTACCACCGCATCGCCGTGAACGTGCCGCTTTCAGACGGCCTTTTGACTTATTCCCATTCCGAGCCGCTGCCGCAGGGCACGCGGGTGCTTGTGCCTTTTCGCAATAAAACTGTTGTCGGGATTGTGTGGGAAACGGATATTACGCCTGATATGGATACGGCGCGGATTTTGAGCGTTCAGACGGCCTTTTCGGACGAACCGCCGCTGCCTGAAAGCTGGCGTGATTTGCTCTCGTTTACGTCGCGTTATTACCACTATCCGACGGGGCAGGCGGTGTTTGCCGCGCTGCCGCAGGGTTTGAAGGAAACGCGCGCAGTGGAAATGCCGCAGCCGCCGTTGTTTTACGCGCTGAACGAAGCGGGCAGGGCGCAAACGCCGCCGCCGGCGCGGTTCAACAAAAAAGCGGCTTTGTGGGACGCGCTGCTGTCGGGCGGGATGACGATGGCGGCGTTGAAACAGGTAAACGCGCAGGCGGCGAAATTGATTGAGGATTGGGCGGCGCAGGGTTGGATTGAAACGGCGGAAGCGGCGAAACCTGTTTTAAGGTCGTACTACGGGCAGATTTCGCACTCTGAATTTGTGTTGAATGCCGACCAACGGCAGGCTTCCGATGCCATTCAGACGGCATTGGGACGCTTTCAGCCGTTTCTGCTGTACGGCATCACCGGTAGCGGCAAGACCGAGGTGTATTTCGATGCGATGGCGAAAGTGTTGGCGCAGGGGCGGCAGGTGTTGTTTCTGTTGCCCGAAATCAACCTCACGCCGCAGCTTTTAAAACGGGTGGAAGACCGTTTTGCTGACGTACCGACCGCCGTGTTGCACAGCCAGATGGCGGCAGGCAGGCGCACGCAGGATTATTTGCGCGCGATGTTAGGGCAGGCGAAATTGGTCATCGGCACGCGGTTGGCGGTGTTCACGCCGATGGATGATGTCGGGCTGATTGTGGTCGATGAGGAACACGACGGCTCGTTCAAACAAGACAACGAATTGCGCTACCACGCCCGCGATTTGGCGGTGTGGCGGGCGAAGCAGGGCGGCTGCCCCGTTGTGTTGGGCAGTGCCACGCCCAGCTTGGAGAGCTGGCACAAGGCGCAAAGTGGCGCGTACCGCCTGCTGCAACTGACCGAGCGCGCCCATGCTTCAGCACAACTGCCGCAAGTGGAAATCCTCAACGTAGGCCGTCTGAAACTTGACAACGGCTTCTCGCCGCAAGCCTTGCAGCTTTTGAAACAGAATTTTGAAGCAGGCGGCATGTCGCTGGTGTACCTCAACCGGCGCGGCTTCGCGCCCGCGCTGTTTTGCGGCGACTGCGGCCATACCTTCGGCTGCCCGAACTGTTCCGCCAAAATGGTGCTGCACCAACGCGCCCGCCAACTGCGCTGCCACCACTGCGACCACCGCGAACCCATCCCATTCAAATGCCCCGACTGCGGCAACCAAGACCTGACCGCCGTCGGACACGGCACGCAGCGCGTCGAAGAAACCCTGCGCGCCTTCCTGCCGAAAGCAACCGTCGTCCGCGTCGATAGGGATAGCACCGCGCACAAAAACGACTGGGCGGATTTGTACCGCCGCATCGCCAACGACGAAATCGACATTCTGGTCGGCACGCAGATGCTCGCCAAAGGCCATGATTTCGCGCGGCTCAACCTCGTTATCGTGTTGAACGCCGACGGCAGCCTGTACAGCGCGGATTTCCGCGCGCCGGAAAGGCTGTTTGCCGAGCTGATACAAGTGTCCGGCAGGGCGGGGCGCGCCGACAAACCCGGCAAGGTGTTGATACAGACCCAACTGCCCGAACATCCCGTCTTCGCCGCCGTTAAAGCGCAGGACTACGCCGTGTTTGCCGAAAACGAATTGAACGAGCGGCAAATGTTCGCCATGCCGCCTTTCGGTTTTCAAACCGCCGTCCGTGCCGATGCGCCGCGTGTTGCCGATGCGATGGAATTTCTCAATGCCGCCAAAGAAACCCTCGCCCCGCTGTTGCCCGAAAGCGTCTTCCAGTTCGGCGCCGCCCCCATGCTGATGGTGCGCCTTGCCGAACGCGAACGCGCGCAAATCTTCCTCGAATCTCCGTCCCGACAGGATTTGCACCGTGCCGTGAGTTTGTGGGTGCAGGTGTTGCAGCAAAACCGCGACGGCAAAATCAGATGGTCGGTGGATGTCGATTCGCAGGAGGCTTGATTATCGGCAATACGATGCCGTCTGAAAACCGTTTCAGACGGCATTTTTATTCCGGATCGCCTGTAAACGCATTCGCCCGAAAAATCGGTACGAATGTCAGCAGGTAAAGTACGAACACGGTAGCGGTCAGAATCGCGGGGACAGTGATAAAGAATATCGGGTTCACGTTCATTAAAACAGCGCGCGAGACGGCGGCGGCGAAAAGGATGGGGACGGCGATGCGGCAGAGTTTGGGGTAGTCGAGTTTGGTAAAGCCGCTGTGCCACAGTCCGGCAGTCAACCACACCATCATCACGCCGCCCATCATACCGCCGAGGGTAATCAGGTGCAGGGGCGCGGAGGCGGGCAGGTTTTGCAGTCTCGCCGCGCCTGCCCACAGATAGCCTGCGGCGGCAAAGAGTTGGAGCAGGTAATAGGTGCGGACGTAGTGTTTGCGCAGGAGTTCGTGATGGTGAAGCTCACGCAGTTTGGCAAGCAGGATGAAACCGACGGCGAGCGCGGTAAAACCGGCGGTTTGCGCGGGCAGCCAAAGTTCGGCGGCGGCGTGCAAGAGCAGGAAAGTAATAGCGATGTTTTTATAAACGATATTTGGAATAAAAACAGGGTCTTTCAGACGGCATTCTTTAAGGGCTTCCGCGCCCAAAAGAATGCTGACGCGGACGGATACGAACATGACCGCCGCCATATTCAAATGCACTTGCGCGCGTAACAGGTTCAAGTTGCCGGTTGTCGCGTATGCCGTCTGAAAAACGGTGAACGCGGCAAGCAGCATCAGCAGGGCGAAGTTATCCGTGTTGCGGTCGAGCCAAATCAACCAAGCGCAGAACAGAAATAAAACCAGCCAATAAGCCGCTACAAAGAATGCGGCAAGTTGCGGTAAAAACGGCAATAAAACAGCCGCAACAAGCAATAACGCCGCCAAAATGGTCGCGGCAGGTTTCAGGTTGCCCGAAAAACCCGTCCAATCCAACAAAGCGGCAGTCAAAAAACCGCCGTATGCCGCCGGCAGCATAAGTTCCAAGAAAATTTGGCGGTGCAGGACGATGGCACCGGGGTTGATGAAAAACACCAACGCACCGAGTATGGCAAGCACCGCCGCGCCGACGAAAAACGGCCGCATGGGGTGGGTAAAAAATTTATTCATGGCTTGGCTTGATTCTGTATGAAGATGCTTTCGGGTATGGATTTATTGGGCGGACAGGGTTGTATCTTTTGCCAAAGAGGCAAGCCTGAGGCTTGCTCGCCCTCTCCCTAGCCCTCTCCCACGGGGAGAGGGGATTAAACTGTCGAGCCCGAACATTTTCAGGTTTGCCTACCATCCGATTCCCAATCCTGCGCTCTCTAATTTTCAGCAACCTGATTCCCTCTCCCCGTGGGAGAGGGCTAGGGAGAGGGCAACGAACCGCAAGATTTGTCAGATACTCAAATGCCCGTATCATTCATATTATTGATATTATTGTTCGAATTGTATTATTTTCAATAATAATAAATAACCCTAAACCAATATAAATAACAGCCATTATCCAACGACTAAACTTCTCTACGAGTTCACCAACACCTGAAATATTAGCCAATCTTTGTGCTGTATATACTAAAACAAAAATCAATATTAAAAATACAAGAAGAGTAACTAATAAGTCGACAAGATCTAAAGTCACAAAGTAAGGAACAAAAAGTCCAATATTATCTGCACCACAACTAGCAACTGTAACCAAAGCAACAATACCGACTAATTTTGACAACCCTTTTTCATCCAATTCTTTTTTAGCTCTTTTTTCGCCCTCACAATCGTCGTAAATAGCAACTTTAATACCTAAGTAAATCGGTATTAAACCTAATAAACCCAACACCCATTTTTCCGGAACATAATGCAAAACAAAAGCTAGAAATAAACTAACTAATATTAAAATTACAGAACCTAAATATTGTCCGATATAAATATCTCGATATTCTTTTCTAGTATTTGCTCTAGCAAAAAATATTAATAGTATTACCAACAAATCTACTGCTGTAGCAATATATAAAACAGCAGCAGTAATCACAGTCGAAAACATAAAGCACCTCATAATGAATCCCCTGCCCCCTTGGCACCACGGCTTTTTCAAAAACCGAATCGCGTTCGGATAACAGATTCGTATCTTTCGCTAAAGAGGCAAGCCTGCGACTTGCTTACCCTCTCCCTAGCCCTCTCACACGGGGAGAAGGAATCGGGCTGCCAAACCCAAACATTTTCAGGTTTACCTGCCATCTGATTCCCAATCCTTCGCCCTCTGATTTTCAGCAAACTGTTCCCCTCTCCCTGTGGGAGAGGGTTAGGGAGAGGGTAACGAACCGCAAGGTTCGTCAGATACTCAAATCCCATCACTCATAATAATGAATCCCCCGAAACTCCCTTGCCACCACGCCTTCTTCAAAAGCCGAATCGCGTTCGGACAGCGGCGTGGGCAGAGTAATCACGTTTTGCACGTTCATGCCCTTAGCGGAAAGCAGCATAATTTCATGGCTCAGGCGCGCGGCTTCGAAGCGGTCGTGCGTTACCAGCATACACGCCATGCCCTGCCGCTCGATTTTTTCCACCAGCATGGCAACCAAAATATCGCGCAAATCCCGATCCAAACCGACAAACGGCTCGTCCAGCAAGGCAAGGTCGCAGCCGCACAGCAGCAGGCGCAGAAATGCCACCCGTTTCGCCATGCCGCCGGACAACTCGGTCGGATATTTGTTCATATCGCCCGCAGTCAGCCCGACTTTCGCCGCCAGCGCGACGATTTCGCCTTCATCGGGTTTGTCCATAAAAATCGCGATATTCTGCATCGCGGTCAAGTTTTCCGGCAGGCGGTTTTCCTGAAACAGAAAACCCGTTTTGCGGAAAGCATTGCGTATCGTGCCCGATTTCGGCGTTTCCAAGCCCGCAATCAGCCGCAAAACCGTCGTCTTGCCGCAGCCGCTCGGCCCGAACAAGGCTTTCACTTCGCCGTGTTGCAGGTTCAAACTGAAATCGCGCACGATGGGGTCGCGGAGAATTTCAAAACGCACGTTTTCAAGACAGAGCATTATCTTCTCCACGGCATAAACAAAATTTCCAAAGGCTTGGTAATCAGGTATTCAAACAGCGATACAAACACGATGACCAGCACCACATAAGCCATCACCGTCGAAGTCTCCAACATCGCCCTCGCATCCGCAATCCGCGCGCCCACGCCTTCGCTCGCGCCCAAGAGTTCCGCCATAATCACCACCTTTACCCCCATCGCCACCGCCACGCCGATGCTGGAAATCACATAGCCCGTCAGATGCGGGATATACAGATAACGGATTTTTTTCAGACGGCCTAATTTGTAAGCGTCAAACAACTCCTCATGTTGCCTGTTCACGCTCGCCATCCCGACCGCCGCACTCGCAAACGTCAGCGGCGCAACCAACACAATGATGGTAAACAGCACGCTCGGATTGCCGAAACCGAACCAAAACAGAGCCATCACCACCCAAATAATCGGCGGCATCGCCAACAAAACCGTAATCACAGGCTTGAGCAACGCCATCGCCGTCTTAAAACTGCCCGCCACCAGCCCCGCCGCCAATCCCGCTACCAGCGCAACCGAAATCCCCACCACCGACCGCCATAGAGAAATCCCAATTTCGTTTTCCTGAAAATGTTTCAATAAATCAAACGACTTTTGAAACACCTCCACCGGCGCAGGCAGCATAAACTCACCGAACACGGCACTGCCCCACGCCCACAACGCCACCACCACCATCGCCACGCTCAGACCGGCAAAGCCGCTCCAAAGGTAGTCGATGATGTAAAACACCGCAGGCTGCGGTTTGCGGATTTTGTCGGTTTTAATCATGGTTTGGGTGTTGGTTTGTCGTTATGTTTTGGCAAGGATAGACCGTCTGAAAAAAGTAGGTCGGATACTCGTATCCGACAGCCCCGTTTAGCCGAAATGTCGGATTCAAGAATCCGACCTACGCTGCTGCAATTTTAAAACATTCCTGCAATATCAGAGACCGGATTCCCGCCTGCGCGGGAATGACGGCTTTTTGTGTACTGTTCTGACTATTATCTGATAGGCCGTCTGAAAAGGGTATATTGGATTCCCCGATACTACTTCTCCCTTTTCAGACGGTCTCTTTCCTCCTTTTAAGCCAAGAAGAACCCGTTATCCGGCAGCTTGCCGCCCAAGAGTTTCGGGTTGAACTGCATCAGGATTTCGTAAAACTTCAAAATCTCGTTCTTCACGTCGCTGCCTTTGCTTACCGTCAGCCGCGCGCCGTCCAAGCCCATGACTAGGGCGGGTTCGGGGGCGGGGAGGTAGTTTTTGCCGATTTTCGCCGCGCTTTGGCGGTTGGCGAGTATCCAGT
>NZ_JAGTUI010000069.1:0-4947 GCF_018224585.1 Neisseria sp. Marseille-Q1983 | reverse complement strand
CCGTAGTGGAGGGGGGCGGGGTAGCCGCCTTGGACGTTGACGTGGTAGTCGTAAACGAGTTTGTCGATTTCGTCGGTGGTAATGCCGGGTTTGACGAATTGTCCGATATAGTCGAGGGCTTCGGCGACGAGTTTGCCCAGTTCGCGCATTTTCTCAATTTCTTCGGGGGTTTTGATGATGATGCCGTTCATAATGCTTCCTTGGATTGCGGGTGTGCCTGCCGTGCCGGGTCAGAAGAGGTTGTCGAGAATCTCTTTTTTATGGGGTTTGGCCGGCGTGTTTTTCGGGGTGTCCGGTTTGGTATGGTTTTCTTTGGGCGTTTCTTTTTCTTTGGGTGTTTCTTTGGGCTGCGCCTGTTTTTCGGGTGTTTCTTTTCGGGGTTCGGGACGGGGGACGTTTGTGGGCAGTACGGGGGTTTCTTTGAGTGTGTTTTCAGCTTGTGTTCCGGCGTCGTCCGGCTGTCTGTCGGTTTGAGCTGTGTCGGCAGGGCGTGGTTTGACCCGGTTTTTCTTGGGTGCGGCAGGGGACGGCAGTCCGCTGCCGCTTTCGTCTGTGCCGTCCGGCTGTGCGGGTTCGGATGAGGCGGCGTGGTGTTCGGGTTGGGCGGCATCTTGTCCGACTGCGCCGTTTGGCAGCCAGAATTCGGTTTCGCGGGGGCTGTCGGTGTGTTGCGGTTCGGTTTGGAGGGTTTTGTCGCCGTTCGGGTTGAATGTGCTGACGATGCCTACTGCCAATGCGCCGATGGCGGTGATACAGATGAGCAATACGGCGCGTATCAGGAGTTTGGGGGTCAGCCTGAAGGGTTTGTTCGGTTTTTTTGCCATTTTGATTGTGCTTTTGGGGTGTCGGGCAATGCCGTCTGAAGGCGGTTCAGACGGTATTGCCGAGTCAGCGTTGGACGTAGTTTTGGTAGAGGGTGATGACTTTTTGTACGCCGACGGTGGTGCTGACTTTTTGGGTAATCTGCGCCTGTTCTTCGGGGGTAAGGATGCCCATAACGTAGGTTACATTGCCGTAGGTAACGATTTTGACGCGCGCCTGCGTGGCGGGGCTGATGCCCAGCAGCGTGGCGCGGACTTTGGACGTGTTCCAAGTGTCGCCGGCGATGTCGCCGGCAGTGCGCGGCAGGGAGGCGACGGTAATGTAGTTGTACACGCCTTCGGCGGCCTGTTCGGAACGTGCAATCTGACCGACAAACTGTTTCTCGCCTTCGGTGGCGACTTGTCCGAGCAGCAGCAGGTGGCGGTTGTAGCCGACGACGGAGATTTGGGGCGTGTAGCCTTTGGTTTGGTTGTTTTGGCGCAGGTAGGAACGGGCGGTGGTTTCGATACGCAACGCCATAACGTTGTCGTCGGTTTGCGCGCCGGTGGTTCGGCGGTCGACGGCGGATTTCGCGCCGACCGCCGCGCCGCCGACGACTGCGCTGACGCAGCCGCTAAGGGCAAGGCTGAAAATGGCGGCAATCAGGGTGCGGACGGTGTGCGGTTTGGGTTTCATCGGGTGCTTCCTTTCTTGGGCGTTTCAGACGGCATTGCTTTGCGCCATGCCGTCTGAAAAGGGTTACATTCCTTCCAGCAGTACGGAGTCGATACAGTCGCACATGGCGTGTATCAGCAGGATGTGGTTTTCTTGAATACGGGCGGTGCGCGGATGGGGAACGTTGAGCAAAACGTCGGTGTCTTTGAGTATGGCGGCGATTTTGCCGCCGTCGCGGCCGGTCAAGGCGATGACGTGCATATCGCGTTCGTGTGCCGCTTTGACGGCTTCGATGACGTTGGCAGAATTGCCGGAGGTGGAAATGCCGACGAGGACGTCGCCTGCACGTCCGAGCGCGCGCACTTGTTTGCTGAATACATGGTCGAAACCGTAGTCGTTGCCGATGGCGGTCAGCGCGGAAGTGTCTGTTGTCAGCGCGACGGCGGCGAGTTCCATGCGTTCTTTTTCAAAACGGCCGGTCATTTCGGCGGCGAAGTGTTGCGCGTCGGCAGCCGAACCGCCGTTGCCGCAGGCCAGGATTTTGCCGTCATTCATCAGGCATTGCAGCATCAGCTCGGCAGCCTGTACGGTCGGCTCGACCAGTACTTTTTCGGCTTCCTGTTTGGCACGGATGCTTTCGGCAAAATGGGCGGCAACGCGTTCTTGTAATGTCGTCATATCGTCAACCTGTAATATTCTGTATCCACTCGGGCGGGCGGTTTCCTTCAATCAGTACCGCATCGAGGCGGCACGGTACGTTTGTCAACCTGTTCTGTTGCAGATAATACTCTACACTTCGTTGCAGTTTCAATAATTTGGATGGGGAAATGCTGTATGCGGCACCGCCGAATTGCCGATTTTTGCGGTATTTTACTTCAACAAACAGAATCATGCCGCCGTTTTTGACAATTAGGTCGATTTCGCCGTAGGCGCAGTGCCAGTTGCGGGCAAGCAGCGTGCAGCCTTGGGATTGGAGGAAGGCAAGCGCGGCATCTTCGCCTGCCTCGCCCTGTTTGTGGTTTAGGCGCATAATCGGTTTAACCTTTATAATGTTTGTTTTTCAGACGGCATTTTTTATGTTTCAGAAACACTTGCAGAAAGCCTCCGACAGCGTCGTCGGAGGGACATTATACGTGGTTGCCACGCCCATCGGCAATTTGGCGGACATTACCCTGCGCGCTTTGGCGGTATTGCAAAAGGCAGACATCATTTGTGCCGAAGATACGCGCGTTACCGCGCAGCTTTTGAGCGCGTACGGCATTCAGGGCAAACTCGTCAGCGTGCGCGAACACAACGAGCGGCAGATGGCGGACAAGATTATCGGCTATCTTTCAGACGGCATGGTTGTGGCACAGGTTTCCGATGCGGGTACACCGGCCGTGTGCGACCCGGGTGCGAAACTCGCCCGCCGCGTGCGCGAAGCGGGGTTTAAAGTTGTCCCTGTTGTCGGCGCAAGCGCGGTGATGGCGGCTTTGAGCGTGGCCGGTGTGGAGGAATCCGATTTTTATTTCAACGGTTTTGTGCCGCCGAAATCGGGAGAGCGCAGGAAACTGTTTGCCAAATGGGTGCGGGTGGCGTTTCCCGTCGTGATGTTTGAAACACCGCACCGAATCGGGGCAACGCTTGCCGATATGGTGGAACTGTTCCCCGAACGCCGTCTGATGCTGGCGCGCGAAATCACGAAAACGTTTGAAACGTTCTTAAGCGGCACGGTTGGGGAAATTCAGACGGCATTGGCGGCGGACGGCAACCAATCGCGCGGCGAGATGGTGTTGGTGCTTTATCCGGCGCAGGATGAAAAACACGAAGGCTTGTCCGAGTCCGCGCAAAATGTGATGAAAATCCTTGCTGCCGAGCTGCCGACCAAGCAGGCGGCGGAGCTTGCTGCCAAAATCACGGGCGAGGGAAAAAAAGCTTTGTACGATCTGGCACTGTCGTGGAAAAACAAATGATGCCGGACAAGCCGGCATCGTAAGAGGGAAGCAATCAGCGTACGCGTCCCGTCATGCGGTACAGCACGTCTTTGCCTTGAACACGGTGGACGACGACCATGGCGACGTGTCCGGCGACGGCGGCAAACAGCAGCCAGCCCAAATTGCCGTGGAACGTGTTGCCCAAGTTTGCCATCCACTCGATTTTTTCCGGCGAACCCTGCATCACCTCAACGCCGAACACTTTCAACGGGCCGCGGCCGCTGCCGTATTGGCGGATCATGCCGATAACGGGAACGGCAAGCATGAGCAGATACAGAATGCCGTGTCCTGCCGCCGCAGCCTTGCTGTCGCTTTGCGGACGCTTGGCGCGGTTGGCAACTGCCCACACGATGCGCAATGTAATCACCGTCAGCGTGAGGAAGCCGAAAGATTTGTGCAGGCCGAACAGGCTGCCCGCCCATTCCGCCTCTTCGTATAGTGGATTAACAAAAACCAGTACGGCGTTGCCTCGCCTTGCCGTACTATTTGTACTGTCTGCGGCTTCGTCGCCTTGTCCTGATTTTTGTTAATCCACTATAAATCGTCCACAGGACAATGGTGGTCAGAATGCCGATGAAACCGGCAACGGTCAGCCAGTGCAGCGCGCGTGTCAACGGGTCGTAAACGGCAGGTTGGTTTGTGTTCATAAAAAACTTATTATATGTAACGGTTTGAACGGACATTCCGTCGGGTCGGAATGTCAAAAAGGCGCGATTGTACCAAAGAAGTTGGACATAATTTTGTTTGCAGGCTGAAGATTTGCTTAAAAATTCATTAAGATGGGCGGAACAAATAGTTTGGGTACGGCGTGTTGAAATACCGCTTATCCCTTATAATAGCGTCCGAAATTCTGTTCAGACGGCATCAAAACACACGCCATGCCGTCTGAACCCCCATTTGAAACCAACAAACAAGAGCATTGAATGAAATTCATCGACGAAGCAAAAATCGAAGTCGCCGCAGGCAAAGGCGGTAATGGCGCAACCAGTTTCCGCCGCGAAAAATTCGTACCGCGCGGCGGTCCGGACGGCGGCGACGGCGGCAAAGGCGGCAGCGTTTGGGCAGAAGCCGACGAAAACACCAACACCCTCGTCGAATACCGCTTCGTCAAACGCTACCAAGCCAAAAACGGCGAAAAAGGCCACGGTTCCGACCGTTACGGCGCAGGTGCGGACGACATCGTCCTCAAAATGCCCGTCGGCACCCTCATCCGCGACCTCGATACCGATGAAATCGTCGCCGACCTCACTTACCACGGACAGCGCGTCTGCCTTGCCAAAGGCGGCAAAGGCGGCTTGGGCAATATCCACTTCAAATCCTCCGTCAACCGCGCCCCGAAACAATCCACGCCCGGTGAAGAAGGCGAAACCCGTTCCCTGCAACTCGAACTCAAAGTCCTCGCCGATGTCGGCTTATTGGGTATGCCCAACGCCGGCAAATCCACCCTGATTACCGCCGTATCCGCCGCACGCCCCAAAATCGCCAACTACCCCTTCAC
>NZ_JAGTUI010000068.1:0-4994 GCF_018224585.1 Neisseria sp. Marseille-Q1983 | reverse complement strand
TTTGTACTGTCTGCGGCTTCGTCGCCTTGTCCTGATTTAAATTTAATCCACTATACTACCGATTCGGCAAAAAAACCTTTCACCCGCTACGCAAAATCAACAACAAGGTTTCAAACATTAAGGAAACACCAATGAACACAACCCGACTGCCGACCGCCCTCGTCTTGGGCTGCCTCTGCGCCGCCGCTTCTGCCGCCGACAACAGCATCATGACAAAAGGACAAAAAGTGTACGAATCCAACTGCGTCGCCTGCCACGGCAAAAAGGGCGAAGGTCGCGGAACCATGTTTCCGCCGCTCTACCGCTCCGACTTCATCATGAAAAAACCGCAGGTGCTGCTGCACAGCATGGTCAAAGGCATCAACGGTACAATCAAAGTCAACGGCAAAACCTACAACGGATTCATGCCCGCAACCGCCATTAGCGATGCGGACATTGCCGCCATCGCCACTTATATCATGAACGCCTTTGACAACGGCGGCGGAAGCGTTACCGAAAAAGACGTAAAACAGGCAAAAAGCAAAAAAAACTAAACAGACAAAATGCCGTCTGAAACCGGCAATCCGGCTTCAGACGGCATTCAAATCAAACCTTTCTAACGCAGCACTTTCAGCCCCATAGACCCGATATTGCCGCCACCGTCAACCTCCTTCGCGGTCAGCATAAAGCCGCCGATGTCAATACGGCCGCCCTCGACCTGCTCCTGACTATCGGAACGCTTATCGAAAAGCTCGGCAAGGCTCAAACCCTCTTCGCCCGCTTCCAGCCTCAAACCGTAAGTAAGTGCCAAATCACCCGAACGTGCTGCCGGCGAAACGACAAACTCGCCGAAGAAATCAAAATGCTCACGGATGCCGATATCCGTCTCGGTAAAGTATTTCACCATTTTATAGTGAACTAAATTTAAACCAGTACGGCGTTGCCTCGCCTTGCCGTACTATTTGTACTGTCTGCGGCTCGCCGCCTTGTCCTGATTTAAATTTAATCCACTATAATTGAATTTCCACAAACCGCCGAACACTGCCGGCGGACGCGCGACCAACATCAGGAACGCCGCAATCGCCAAGGCTTCCGCCGCCCTGTCCAACACGCCGGCGGGAGAAACCAGCAGCAAAGGCATTCCCAAACGTGCGGGTAAAGTGGTCGAAACCACGCTCAGGAACAACAGTGCGCCACCTGGCAGGAACAGACTGCCCATCCAATCCACGCTAACGATTCTCCCTTAAAATTCATTAAATTAAAATCGAAAGACTGTAACACGGCATTTTTTTCACGAAACTTTACTTCACGTCCGCCACCGCCTTCAGACGGCATTTTCCTGTTTCATGCCGCCTGAAACCGCCCAAATCCGCGTTCTCCTATATAATGTCGGACTTTGCGCCGCATTTCAGGATTCTTTAATGGCATTTGCCTCACTATTTACCCTGCCGGACGACATCACCGCCGTTTTGGACGATGTTGCCCTGATGACTAAAGCCGCCGCAAAGAAAACCGCCGGCGTGGTCGGCGACGATTTGGCACCCAATGCCAACCGGGTTACGGGCGTATCGGCAGAACGCGAGTTGCCGATTGTTTGGTCGGTGGCGAAAGGTTCTTTTTCCAACAAGCCGGTTTTGGTGCCTGCGGCCCTGCTGCTTTCCGCCTTCCTGCCGCAACTCATTACGCCGCTTTTGACGGCAGGCGGGATTTATCTGTGCTTTGAAGGCGTGGAAAAGCTGCTGCACAAGTTTCTGCACCGACATGACGCGCATGCTCGTAATGGCGGCAATCGGCATCGGCATGACTGTTTTGGTGTACGGAATCGTCGCCGTCATCGTCAAACTCGACGACTTAGGCATGCTGCTGATGCGCCGCCCACAACCTCGGCCTTCTGCACGATTTCCTGCACGCGCAACACTGGGACGCTGGCTGGGCGGAGTACTTCGCCAACCTCGTTGTCGGGCTGCTTTCCGGTTCGATTGCCTGCGTCCCCGCCTTGCCGCTGATGAATCGTTTCGGCAAGCATTGACTCCTTTTTCAAATACCGATGCCGTCTGAAAGACGTTCAGACGGCATCTTCCGAACAGACAGACGAATATGTTTTCCAAACTGGACAAATACTGGCAGCACCCCGCCCTCTACTGGCCTTTGCTCATCCTTTTTGCCGCCGCCACCCCCTTCACCTTCGCACCCTACTACCACTTTTGGCTGATGCCCTTGATTTTCGGCGCCTTCGTCCGCCTCATCGAACTGCGTCCGCGTTTTGCCGCCTCTTCCGCCTACCTGTTCGGTCTGACCGCATACACGGCGCAATTCTACTGGATACACACTGCCCTGCACGACGTTTCCGGCCTGCCCGACCTCTATGCCGTACCGCTGACCTTCCTGCTGCCCGCCTACCTTGCCCTTTATCCGGCACTGTGTTTCTGGCTGTGGAAAAAATTTACCCTGCCTCGGGGCATAAAAATCGGTTTGGTACTGCCCATCCTGTGGACACTGACCGAGTTTGCCCGCGAACGTTTCCTGACCGGATTCGGCTGGGGCGCAATCGGCTACTCCCAAATCACCCCGGACAGCCCGCTGGCAGGTTTCGCCCCCTTGGGCGGCATCCATATGGTTACACTGGCGACCGCCTTTCTCAGTGTCTGGCTGGTTTTGGCGAGTGATAACACCACACGTTCGGGCAAACGCCTGCTTCCAATTATCCTGATTGCCGCCCTGCTTGCCGCAGGCTACACCGCCCAACAGACCAACTTTACCCGCCCAGACGGCAGCCGCAGCACCGTCGCCCTGCTTCAGGGCAACATCGCCCAAACCATCAAATGGCGTGAAGACCAAGTCATCCCGACCATACAGAAATATTACGAACAGGTCGGCAAAACCACTGCCGACATCGTCATCCTGCCCGAAACCGCCATCCCCATCATGCGCCAAAACCTGCCGGAAAACATACTGGCACAATTCGCCGAACAGGCGCAAAACAACGGCAGCGCGCTCGCCGTAGGCATCAGCCAATACACTTCGGACGGCAACGGTTACGAAAACGCCGTCATCAACCTGACCGGTTATCAGGAAAACAATCAGGACGGCATCCCCTACTACGCCAAAAACCACCTCGTCCCCTTCGGCGAATACAAACCGCTGCCCTTCCTGACCACGCCGCTTTACAAAATGATGGATATGCCCCTTTCCGACTTCCGCAAAGGCGGCGGCAAGCAATCCGCCCTAATGATGAAAAACCAAAAAATCGCCTTCAACATCTGCTACGAAGACGGATTCGGCGACGAACTGATTGCCGCCGCCAAAGATGCCACACTGCTTGCCAATGTCAGTAATATGGCGTGGTATGGAAAATCCAACGCCATGTACCAGCACCTCCAACAATCGCAGGCGCGGGCTATGGAACTCGGACGCTATATGGTCCGCGCCACCAACACCGGCGCAACCGCCATCATTTCCCCCAAAGGCAACATCATCGCCCAAGCCCAACCCGATACGGAAACCATATTGGAAGGACACATAAAAGGCTATGTCGGCGAAACGCCCTATATGAAAACCGGCAGTTCATGGTGGTTGATGGGAATATTGTCCCTTACCGCACTACTGCTTTTCATCTTCCGAAACAAAAAATCCTGATGCCGGAACTGTCTGCCAAAGCGGACAGTCTTTTCCATAACACTATTTACATACAACATCGTATGTAATATAATATTTAAATCAACTTAAAATATCAGGTTTATAAAATTAATCTGCGCCAGATGCAAAATTTCCCTATTTGCCAAACCTTGCCGCACACCTTTAATCAAACGCATATTAAACGTACAACACACAAGCCAAGCAGTGATATACTGCATCCCAACACACCAAACCGCCGATACGCAGTTTCAGCCGAAAGGAGATGCCCCAAATGAATAACACTTTCGCATTACCCGCCATCCAAAGCGGCAACGGCAGCCTCGAACAATACATCCGCACCGTCAACAGCATCCCGATGCTGTCCCAGGAAGAAGAAACCCGCCTTGCCGAACGCCGGATAAAGGGCGACCTCAACGCCGCCAAACAACTCATCCTGTCCCACCTGCGCGTCGTCGTTTCCATCGCGCGCGGCTATGACGGCTACGGGCTGAATCAGGCAGACCTGATTCAGGAAGGCAATATCGGACTGATGAAGGCGGTCAAACGCTACGAGCCCGGTAGAGGTGCGCGTCTGTTTTCATTTGCCGTACACTGGATTAAAGCCGAAATCCACGAGTTTATTTTGAGAAACTGGCGTTTGGTTCGCGTTGCCACCACCAAACCGCAACGCAAGCTGTTTTTCAACCTGCGCAGCATGCGTAAAAACCTCAACGCCCTGTCTCCCAAAGAGGCACAAGACATCGCCGACGATTTGGGTGTCAAACTTTCCGAAGTTCTGGAAATGGAACAGCGAATGACGGGACACGACATCGCCATCATGGCAGACAACAGCGACGACGAGGACAGTTTCGCCCCCATCGACTGGCTTGCCGACCACGATTCCGAACCGAGCCGACAACTATCGAAACAGGCGCATTACGCCCTGCAAACAGAAGGTTTACAAAACGCTTTGGCGCAACTGGATGACAGGAGCCGCCGTATTGTGGAAAGCCGCTGGCTTCAAGACGACGGCGGGCTGACGCTGCACCAGCTTGCCGCCGAATACGGCGTATCTGCCGAACGCATCCGCCAAATCGAAGCAAAAGCCATGCAGAAACTGCGTGGTTTCCTGACTGAAGAAGCCGAAGCGGTTTGAAATATACGCAATAAAATACCCGACAAATTGTTTTGTCGGGTATTTTATTTGGTAAACATCAATGCGGTTTGTGCGTCGTGCCGTACACTATTTTATCCGTCCAAGCCATCGCAATCGTCGAAATCAAAAAGCAGACATGCACCAG
This sequence comes from Neisseria sp. Marseille-Q1983, assembly GCF_018224585.1. Taxonomy (NCBI): domain Bacteria; kingdom Pseudomonadati; phylum Pseudomonadota; class Betaproteobacteria; order Neisseriales; family Neisseriaceae; genus Neisseria; species Neisseria sp. Marseille-Q1983. The sequence continues at coordinate 99 of NZ_JAGTUI010000068.1, read as the reverse complement.
ACACTGCCACATCAGCTGCTTTTCCGACAGATTGGCGGAATTGATATAGTGGATTAACAAAAATCAGGACAAGGCGGCGAAGCCGCAGACAGTACAAAT
>NZ_JAGTUI010000067.1:0-5273 GCF_018224585.1 Neisseria sp. Marseille-Q1983 | reverse complement strand
CGCAGCGCGTGTGAAGTGAACAATGCGGTAAGGTTGTCAGCAGCACGAACCCGCCGAAGCGGTTTGGCAGAACACCGCCGACCGCAGTAGGAATCCCCCGCCCTTTAGGCGGGGGAGGATGTCAAAATCGTAAATTAGATTAATTTTTAGGGGCTGACGTAGATTAGCAGTTATGCCAGGCTACGAAAATAAAGATAACCAATTGTAAATTAAACAATAGAGTTCAAAAGAAACTGCTTGAATTTTTCGTACTCCAAGCTACCACCCGTTCCGCTGCCGATATTTTGACTGCTCCGCCTCCATTGAGTGCGGCGGAAGCGATAATGAGCTGATTCCTCCGTCTTCAGACGGCATGGCTGTGTAATCGTTCATGGTACATCTGCCGAAATTGCAATCTTCTATTGTAGCGTAAAGCAGGTTCAATTGGTTTCCGTACCGCAAAACAGGTAGAATACGCGGGCTACCGGGTTAAATACCTTCCTCAACCATCACAGTTAACATAGGAAATAATCTGGCAATCTGAGAATCGGCAATCCACCTGTTTGTCTCTTCTGTCCTAAGCATACCTGAATCTTTAACCCAAATTGTTCCATCCTTGTCCTCAAAACGTGTGCCATTAGAAATCTTTTCCCATTCGGTTAAAACGACTTTTGCATTTTTGTTTTCAGGATTTTTGACTCCATTATCTTTAGTCGCATCTTCAAATCCCCAACGTTCCTCTACGGCTTTTTTCAGAATATTCAGCCTATGGGCTTTAGTCACGTTCTGACCTTTTGCAATGAGCGAAGCGATATATGCTTCCGCCCTGACCCGTATCGTTCCGGCTTCCAAATCAGTCATTCCGGCAAAAAGTTCCGATTGATTTTCAAGAGGGATGTCTTTCGACCCTATTTTATGTAGGATTGAGAATGTAAAACCTACAATTTTTCGTCCTTCTTTATGCTGCTCGTAGGTAATGGAAATATCCGTTTTATCATTGATCTGCTTGACGGCGAAATCCAAAACCTTACGTTTGAATAGCTCCATTTTTTGATACTCGTCAGGCATCACACCCAAACGTTCGCGCAACTCCATTGTACTGAACATCGGTGTCTTACCGGCTGCACGCCATGAAATAATAATTTCGTAGAGCCGCACCGCGTATTTACTGCTCAACGATGAGACCTGATCAAGCTCGTAGCTTGTGAAGTTTTTTTCTAGCATCGTAATCAAAGGGGCAACATTTGGTGCAAAAACTAACTCTACCGTTGCCTGTTGTTCAATATAGGCGACCTGAGATACCCACCTTGTCCGTACTACCTTTTCCCCTTTTGGTGTTTTTTCGATAAAACTGAATTGGCGTTCAAAAAGGTTGTTACAGGCATCTTTCAAAGCCTTATACGCCGTATTGCGGTTGGTATGGAAATTATTCATGTAACTGCTGGCTGTAATGGTCAACCTGTCATTTGCGGTAATCCCCTTTCCCGTAGTCCTAGCCTCAATAATGGACAACAGTATTAACCTCTGCTCCACCAGTTCAAGATTGTAGCTGGCATTGATTAACGCATTGTCTTTAACAACAAGGTTTTTAACAGCCATAACAGATGGTTCCGCTAAATAAAAACAATATGCTACCTTTGTATGATTAGGGTGTCAAATGATCAGTTGATTCTTGAACCTTATGCACGCTAAAAGGTGTGATATACCTGCAAAACGGTGTGCCATTTCCCGACAGACGGTGCTGCATTGCACGGTAAACGGTGTCAAATAAAACGACAAAAGGTATGATATTGCCCGATAAACGGTGTGATATATCCTAACTTACAACAGCAATATCTTTGAAATTCAATATATTCTTTTGAAATATACAGACCGAAAAGAGAAAGGGGTTAAAAGACTAAAATGAAAAACTCACTCTATTTTTTTGTTATTCAAGGGTTAACCCCAAGACTGTTGCACGCCAAACGGTGTTATATAAGTTTTTAAAGGGCAGCACATAAAGCATCATCCTGATTTAGAAAGGAACGAATGTCCAAGCGACGGGTTTCAACCGGTAAGGAATCTTGCACACCAAAAGGTGTTATATTGAGGGTGTTTATATAGAATTTATTATAAAAATATATACATATCAATATATTAAAATAGCAGCATAAGTGAATTTTTTAAGCACGAAAAACGGTGTTATATCTTTGGCTGAAATCACATTTGCAAGACAATCAATCCTGAACCTTACATTAAAAGGCACACTGCTATGTGTGCTGCCCTTATTTTTGAGGACATTTATTAACGCCTTCTTAGCGGTACTTGGACATTCGTCCTACGTGTTAACGGCCCACCACACCTACAGGTAGGGTTCCAGCTAACAAAAGTTTTTGATGAAATTTAGCACATTATATGGTGTGATATTGAAGGCAGTATTGCCGATTATTTAGAATAAAATCTATATACATCAATTAATTAAATTAATAACTAGGAGGAATTTTTCAAGCACGATAAATGGTGTTATATCAATGTCAGATATGTTGTTCACAGCTTGTTTTACACGAAAACAGGTGTGATATGTCTATTTTCCCATCTGTTTAGTCTTGCACGCCAAAAGGTGCGATATACCTGCAAAACGGTGTGCTATTTCCTGATAGACGGTGCTGAATTGCACGGCAAACGGTGTCAAATAAAACGACAAACGGTGTGATGTTGCCCGATAAACGGTGTGATATATGCCATGATGGCGAGATAAACCCATTTAAATACAGAACACTAGACAAATAAAAAGACTGCTAAAAAAGAGAAAAGGTGTTAAAAGATTAAAATTAAAAAACAACCCCTATTCTTTATTTTTTAATATAGGCAAACGAAAAGGAATCATGTATTTCATGATTCCTTCTTAAATCCTGTATCAACCTAATATCAAAACACAGCCAAGGTTAATTTGAAATATACGCAAAATTTTAAATTTGTCGATAATCCGTTCTTGTAACTACAAAAAAAACATCACACAATCTGATTATGCGGTAGTTTTTATTCGCAACTTACCACTAGACGTTCAAGCAAACCATCCGATACGATGTACTCTAAGGTATATCCATCTTTGAATTGGGTAGTTAGAAACCCACGAATAGACAAAACTTTCAAATCCTTTCGGACGGTGACATCCGATAGTCCGTGTTCGCTCATCAGAAGGCTGACAGTGAATATCTTTGAATGGTATTCAACCAGTTACCTCAGAATATTCAACTGCCTTGCACTCAAATCCGTTATCGGATCTCCAACCATCGTCTGCAATAGGTTTTCTGGATGCTTACGGTGCAATAGAGGGAATGTTGGAGGCTTAATTATTTTCATTAGCCTCCGATACTCGTACTCGGATTTCAGCTTCCGTTTCGTTCCAAATACTCTCTGACGGCTTGAGCAACCATATCGTTTTGGGTGATACCGTGTCTTGCACAATGAATTTTAACCCTGACGTGCATGGAAACGGGGATGGGGACGGTAAGGCGGGCCTGACGCTCTTCCATTGTATTAAAGTTCGGTTTTTCTTCTTGAGGTTGAGGGGATTGTTCCGCCGGTTTTTCATCTTCTGCCGTATTGCCGGACAGCCAAGCAGACATATCTTTTTCTTTAACAGCCATTTATTTGTCCTTTCTTAAAGCAAGAATTTCATTAACAAGGTTTTCTATTTCAGTTACGGCAGGAGAGCGCGGATCGACTTCTCGGACGGACAAACCCCTTGTTCCGGCATCTGCAAAAATAGCTCGGGAAGAGATAAGTGTGTCGAAAAAAGACCAATCTTTCTCTTTAATATCCTGAAAGATGCCCTTTGCAACCTTGGTGTTTTTGGCAAAAGCATTGAAACAGATTGCGGAGATAATAGATGGTTTGAAATTCCGTGCTTCATCTACGAGCTCTTCCATCTCCTTAGTTGCCCATTCGTCGTATCCTGATGCCCGCATAGGCATCACGATAACATCACTGGTGATGATGATGTTTTTAGCCAAGGAAGTCATGCGGGGCGGGCCGTCGATAATAACGAAATCGTAGCCGTTTTCTTCCTGCATTTTGGGAATCTGCTGGGAAATGCTGGTATTGGGCATACCGATAACATTGTAGAGTAGGGGTTTGTCTTCGGGACGTTCACTGGCTCCGCGCATCGCCGTGCCTTGCGGGTCTGCATCTACAAACAGTGTTTTAAAACCACGGTAGGCCAATTCTGCGGCAACATTGGTACTGACGGTCGTTTTACCTGTTCCGCCTTTCTGATTCAGAAAAGAAATAATCATCTTATAGACCTTTGGGTAAGGTGCAGGCAAGTGTACACCTCAAAATTAATTTAAATATATTATTTCATTAAAGCTAGTACATTGCAACTATAAATTTAGCAAAGTTATACGACTGTGAAACTGCGCAACTGCTAAAATGTAAAACAGCTAAACTGTTGAGAATATAAAAAAGAGAAGCCTGAAGGATTCTGTTTTAAATTACCTCCACAATTGCCATAATTGCCGCGTCCGTTTTATGAGCGTGTAACTAAGGCAGACACACTTAGCCTGTTGGCGGCTTTCAACAGGTTCAAACACATCGCCTTCAGATGGCTTTGCGCACTCACTTTAATCAGTCCGAAATAGGCTGCCCGCGCATAGCGGAATTTACGGTGCAGCGTACCGAAGCTTTGTTCGACCACATAACGGGTCTTCGACAAATACCGGTTACGTTTGGTTTGCGTTTCCGACAGCGGACGGTTGCGGCAGGCTTTGCGCATAATGCCGTCTAACAACTGACGCTCTTCCAGATGTTGCCGGTTTTCCTCACTGTCATAGCCTTTGTCGGCATAGACGGTCGTACCTTCGGGCAGTCCTTCCAACAAAGGCGAGAGGTGGTGGCACTCATGGGTATTGGCGGGGGTGATATGCAGTTTTTCGATATAGCTTTCCGCATCGGTACGGGTATGTTGTTTGTAACCGAGTCTGTAGAGGCCGTTTTTCTTTATCCAACGGGCATCGCTGTCTTTACTCGGAGTGGTTTGGCCGCCGACTTGTCCTTCTTCGTCAACTTCTATGGCTTGACGCTGTTTGCTGCCGGCAGTCTGAATAATGGTGGCATCAACAACGGCGGCGGATGCTTTCTCTACTTTTAGGCCTTTTTCGGTCAGTTGGCGGTTGATCAGTTTGAGCAGTTCGGACAGAGTGTTGTCTTGCGCCGCCGGTTGCGGTAGCGGCATAAGGTGCTGTAATCGGGAATGCTCAGTTCGTCAAAGCGGCAAAACAGGTTGAAGTCGATGCGGGTGATGAGGCTGTGTT
>NZ_JAGTUI010000066.1:0-5541 GCF_018224585.1 Neisseria sp. Marseille-Q1983 | reverse complement strand
GCAAACAGGGCGAGAGCGAGACATAGTATGGCGGATGAATGCACAGCCGATTGGGTGCGCCGCATGATTGCCGAGCAGGAGGCGGTGCTGGCCGATGCCGAGGCCATCGGCGATGCCTACGCCGCCCGCCACGCGGAGCACGAATTGCGCAACTATCGGCAATTTTTGGCGCGGCTCGAGCCGCAGAAAGCGTAAAAAAAATGTGGATTGTGAAATATTGGAAACCGCTTGCCATTGCCGCCCTGCTGGCGGCGGTGATCGGCGGTGAATATTGGTACGGTGAGCAGTGCTACAGCGCGGGCTACCGTGCCGCCGAGACCAAGCTGAAGCAACAGAAAACCGAAGCACTGGCGAAGCAAACCGGTGCAGTATTGGAAAAAGAAAGGCAGGCGCAGGCGGAATTGGCCGCCGCGCAGGCCGAAGTGGAAAAGGAAAGAGAAAATGCAAAAATTGCTGTGGATAATCTGCGCGGCGAGCTTGAGCGCGTGCGCGCCTACGCCGCTGCCCGTAGTCGCTCCCTGCCCCAAACCGCCGGAACCACCGGCACGGTTGATGAAGCCGCTGCCCGAGGCTGGCAGTTATTCGGCAACTGCGCAAAAGAATATGCAGGATTGGGCAGAAATAGCCGACACCCAGCGCAACGACCTGGCCGAATGGCAGGCGTATGGGCGCGTGGTGGCCGACACGGCAGATAAGTAAACCCCGCCGCTTTGCGGCGGTTTTGTTTTGGGTGTGTGAAATGATTAAGCAAGAATTTGCCGGCGCAACGCTCTACTTGGGCGATTGCACCGGCCTTTTGCCGGCGGTACTGGCTGAAAACAAGGTGGATGCGCTGATTTCCGACCCGCCGTATGTGCTTGGCGCTTCCGGCGCGGGAATGGGTGCTGGGCGGAAATATTTGCAGGATATTAAAAACCATATTGATACGGGTTTTGATGTTAATTTACTGGATAATTTTGATAACTGGTTGGTGTTTTGCGCGAAAAGCCAAATTGTGGACATTATCAACCAGGCGAAAAACCAAAACCTGAATTGGATGTTGCTCACTTGGAACAAGAAAAATCCCACGCCACTCACCTGCGGCACCTATCTACCAGACACCGAGTACATGGTGCACGCCTACCGCCGCCACATTTGGGAGAGTAAAACCCGTTTTGTGGTGGGTAATGTGGAGAAAAACCCGTTTGACCATCCCACGGTAAAGCCGCTGTATGTGATGTATAAGGCTATTGCCAGCGCATCCGCGCCGGGCGATTTGGTGCTTGACCCGTTTATGGGCACAGGCAGCACGGGCGTAGCGGCTTTACAGCGCGGCCGGCGCTTTATCGGCATCGAGCGCGAGCCGAAATACTTTGATATTGCCTGCCAGCGCATCGAGCACGCACTGGCGCAAGGGCAGTTGTTCTGATTTCAGGCTACCTGAAAAAAAAGGCTGCCTGAATTTTCAGGTAGCCTTTAATTTTCACTGTATAAGAAAGTAGAATTTACGAGAAGCTAATATTTAGACTTTTACCGAGCTTCGAGGCGGCTTTTTCCAAAAAGTCTATTTTAGTATTATGCCGCAGGTCGAATAAGCGGTCAATTTGCGGCATGTGCACATCTAGCCTCCGTGCCATTTCCGCCTTGCGCACGCCTTGGCTGACCATCTCGTTGAGCAGCAGCACTTTGGCGGTTTCCAGCGCCGGCAGTGCTACAACAGGCTGCCCTTCGGTAGGCTCTGAAGGCATGGGCACAGCCCGGCGGTCTTCAAAATAGCCGTCCAGGGCACACAACAAGCCGTCCAATGCTTCAATGGCGGCAGTTTCTTCGTCTTCGCCAACCGCTGCCGCTTCAGGTATATCGGGGAAAGTAACCAAAAACGTGCCGTTGCTGTCGGGCGTGAGGATATAGGGATAGTTCAACATGGTTTTCCTTGTAAAAATCGGTTTGCGGTGCAGACAGCCCTTTCGGGCTGCCCTTTTTATTTCAATCCCAAATCTTTTTTGATTTTATTCGTCAGGTCAGAACCCATCTCCCTACTGCCGTGAAACGGGAAAACCGACGTTTTGTCTCCAAGCCTGAGATTGTAATGGCTGCCGCGCTTTTGGCTTTTGAACTCCACGCCCCGCGCTTCGAGCCATCGTTTGAACTCACTGTATTTCATATAACCTCCTTTCCTATACAGTAAGGATATAATACAACAGAAATGTTGTATTTGCAAGCGAAAACGAAACATTTTTGTTGTGTTTTTGAGGATGGGCAACAGTGCAACAAGTTCTAAATTTTTAGTTTGGTTTTTTCTGATTGTTGGCGCGGTTTTGGGGTTGCTCTGTTTATTATTGCAATGCAGTCATAATAATATTTTGTTTTTAATATAAATCAAGAATCCCCGTGGGCGTGCCAATTCAAAAACCTGCTTGTTTCAAGCAGGTTTTTTTATTATGAATCGTCATTCCCGCAACTCTTCGTCATTCCCGTGAAAACGGGAATCTAGAACCTCAAACTTTCAGATAATCTTTGAATATTGCCGCTGCCCCAAGAGCTAGATTCCCGCTTATGCGGGAATGACGGAATTTTAGGTTTCTGTTTTTGTGGGAATGACGAATAAAGCGTGCCGGTTTATACTCGCTGCAACACGCGGTTCAGACGGCATTGCCCTCTTTTTTCATTATCAGTGGGTGTAGCAACTGTATTTTTCACCCCGTCGGGCAAAAATACAGTTGCTACGATGCACCCTGCCGCCCTGCCCTGTGCCTTGTCCTGCAATACGGCATATAATGCACCACAAACCCCGCGCTGCGGTTTTCAGACGGCATCGCCGTGCTTTTTTACAGGCAGTAGCCCTTTTTATCGGACGCAATATTAAGGTTTCAACACACAGGACGACACATAAAGCACCGCCCTATGTGCCGTCCTGATTCGGAAGGGGTTACACCCCTTCCAAACAAAGTCTGACTCTACCACAAAGGGCGGGGTTTCAACCGAAAAGGAAACATAATGAAAGGCTCTTTCGTACAGTCCCTAAGCATCGCCGGTTCGGATTCGGGCGGCGGTGCGGGCATTCAGGCGGATTTGAAAACGTTTCAGATGCGCGGCGTGTTCGGAACGTGCGTCATCACCGCCGTTACCGCGCAAAATACCTTGGGCGTGTCGGCGGTTCATCTCGTCCCGACCGAAACCATCACCGCACAAATCCAAGCAATCAGGGAAGACTTTGACATCCGCGCCTACAAAATCGGTATGCTCGGCACGGCGGAAATCATCGAATGCGTTGCCGACAAGCTGAAACACTGCAGCTTTGGCAGGCGCGTACTCGACCCTGTGATGATTGCCAAAGGCGGTGCGCCGCTGTTGCAGGATTCCGCCGTTGCGGCACTGACGCGCCTGCTGCTTCCCGATACGGATGTATTGACCCCCAACCTGCCCGAAGCGGAAGCCCTGACCGGCGTGCATATCGAAAGCCGTAAAGATGCGGAACGTGCGGCAAAAATCCTGCTTGATTACGGTGTCAAAAATGTCGTTATCAAAGGCGGACATTTGAACGGCAGCGCAAGCGGACGCTGCACGGATTGGCTGTTTACGCAAAATGAAACGCTGGAATTGGACAGCCCGCGCTTTCCAACCGCCCACACGCACGGCACAGGCTGCACGTTTTCCGCCTGCATTACCGCCGAGTTGGCAAAAGGCTCGGACGTTTGCAAAGCCGTACAGACTGCCAAGGCCTATATCACGGCGGCAATCTCAAACCCTTTGGAAATCGGCGCGGGACACGGGCCGGTCAATCATTGGGCGTATCGGGACTAACCGTAAAAATGCCGTCTGAAACAAAATGTTCAGACGGCATTTTTGAGGATTATTCAGGCTTTTTCGCCAGCATGGTTACAAATTTAAACCGTATCGGATTGCCGTTTTCGTCTTTGGCGTGCATCGCGCCCAATTCTTCTTTATATTCGACCAGCTCCCAATCCCGATAATAATCCTTCAGCTCGCCCTCTTTAAATTTAAAAGGGAACGGCATCGGGCAGGGGAAATCCGCCGTATCCATTGCCGATACAATCAAATTGTACCCGCCCGCCGCCGTATGCGCCTGCATATCGGCAATCACGTCGGGCACACGCTGCGGCATCAGGAACATCAGCACCACTGTTGCCACAATATAATCAAACTCGCCCTGCAAGGCGGCGGCGTTCAAGTCATATTCCAGCGTGCGGACGTTCAAACCCTCCGCCTCTGCCAGCTCCGCCACGTTTGCCAAGGCGGCGGGATTGCAATCGGCAGCGGTTACGTCAAACCCCTTCAAACCGAGAAACAGCGCGTTGCGCCCCTGTCCGCAGCCCATATCCAACGCCCTGCCCGCCGGTACGGTATCCTGAGCCGCCGCGACCGCAGAATGTGTGGCACTCATGCCGTATTTTTTGTGAAAATAGTCTGCCGCCGCGCAATACATCGACAAACGAATTTCAGCATCGTCCGTTTTCGGTTTGACCGAAAACACCTGCTGCGGCGCAAACACGCAATCGCCGCTTTCCGCCGACCAAACCTCTGCCGCCCCGTCCTGCGTGCGGACTTCGACATCGCCATGCAACACATTCAGGCAGACCCATTCCCCTTCCTCGGACGAATAACCCGACAACAAAACTTCCGGCAGGTTTTCCACTTTCCATACGGGCATTTGTCCGAAACAAAACAACTCGCCACTTTGACCCACTATCCGCTCCTTCATATTCAAAAATAAAGTTGCACATTATATGCCTATTTCAATCCGCCGCAATCTTTCAGACGGCACGGCGCGCAAACCGCTTATAATCACGCCGGACACCACACAAAGGCACAATAATGGATAAAACCGTTTACCTTTACACCGACGGCGCGTGCAAAGGCAATCCCGGCGCGGGCGGCTGGGGCGTATTAATGCGCTACGGCAACCACGAAAAAGAACTTTTCGGCGGCGAAGCGCAAACCACCAACAACCGCATGGAGCTGACCGCCGTCATCGAAGGGCTGAAATCGCTCAAACGCCGCTGCACCGTCATCATCTGCACCGACTCGCAATACGTCAAAAACGGTATGGAAAACTGGATACACGGCTGGAAGCGCAACGGCTGGAAAACCGCCGCCAAACAGCCCGTCAAAAACGACGACTTGTGGAAAGAACTCGACGCTCTAGTCGGACGGCACCAAGTCAGCTGGACTTGGGTGAAAGGACACGCGGGACACGCGGAAAACGAACGCGCCGACGATTTGGCAAACCGTGGCGCGGCGCAGTTTTCCTGAGTGCCGCACCGGCAAAAATGCCGTCTGAAACCGCCAATGGAATTCAGACGGCATCCGCCCGCCCCGTCATTCCCGCGCAGGCGGGAATCCAGACCTTGGGACAGCGGCAATATTCAAAGATTAGCTGAAAATTTAGAGGTTCTAGATTCCCGCTTTCGCGGGAATGACGAAAAGTGGCGGGAATCCAGACCTTAGAACAACGGCAATATTCAAAGATTATCTGAAAGTTTGAAGTTCTAGATTCCCGTTTTCACGGGAATGACGAAAAGTTGCGGACAGCAGAGGAAT
>NZ_JAGTUI010000065.1:0-5940 GCF_018224585.1 Neisseria sp. Marseille-Q1983 | reverse complement strand
AACGCTCTTTAACAAAACAGATTACCGATAAGTGTGAGTGCCTTGAGCCTCACACTGTTTGAAAGACAGACAAGATAATGTTTTAGACATTGTCCTGTCGGTTTCTTTGAAGCAGACCAGAAGTTATAAGTTAGAGATTGAACATAAGAGTTTGATCCTGGCTCAGATTGAACGCTGGCGGCATGCTTTACACATGCAAGTCGGACGGCAGCACAGAGAAGCTTGCTTCTTGGGTGGCGAGTGGCGAACGGGTGAGTAACATATCGGAACGTACCGAGTAGTGGGGGATAACTGATCGAAAGATCAGCTAATACCGCATACGTCTTGAGAGGGAAAGCAGGGGACCTTCGGGCCTTGCGCTATTCGAGCGGCCGATATCTGATTAGCTAGTTGGTGGGGTAAAGGCCTACCAAGGCGACGATCAGTAGCGGGTCTGAGAGGATGATCCGCCACACTGGGACTGAGACACGGCCCAGACTCCTACGGGAGGCAGCAGTGGGGAATTTTGGACAATGGGCGCAAGCCTGATCCAGCCATGCCGCGTGTCTGAAGAAGGCCTTCGGGTTGTAAAGGACTTTTGTCAGGGAAGAAAAGGCTGTTGCTAATATCAGCGGCTGATGACGGTACCTGAAGAATAAGCACCGGCTAACTACGTGCCAGCAGCCGCGGTAATACGTAGGGTGCGAGCGTTAATCGGAATTACTGGGCGTAAAGCGAGCGCAGACGGTTACTTAAGCAGGATGTGAAATCCCCGGGCTCAACCTGGGAACTGCGTTCTGAACTGGGTGACTAGAGTGTGTCAGAGGGAGGTAGAATTCCACGTGTAGCAGTGAAATGCGTAGAGATGTGGAGGAATACCGATGGCGAAGGCAGCCTCCTGGGATAACACTGACGTTCATGCTCGAAAGCGTGGGTAGCAAACAGGATTAGATACCCTGGTAGTCCACGCCCTAAACGATGTCAATTAGCTGTTGGGCAACTTGATTGTTCAGTAGCGTAGCTAACGCGTGAAATTGACCGCCTGGGGAGTACGGTCGCAAGATTAAAACTCAAAGGAATTGACGGGGACCCGCACAAGCGGTGGATGATGTGGATTAATTCGATGCAACGCGAAGAACCTTACCTGGTCTTGACATGTACGGAATCCTCCAGAGACGGAGGAGTGCCTTCGGGAGCCGTAACACAGGTGCTGCATGGCTGTCGTCAGCTCGTGTCGTGAGATGTTGGGTTAAGTCCCGCAACGAGCGCAACCCTTGTCATTAGTTGCCATCATTCAGTTGGGCACTCTAATGAGACTGCCGGTGACAAGCCGGAGGAAGGTGGGGATGACGTCAAGTCCTCATGGCCCTTATGACCAGGGCTTCACACGTCATACAATGGTCGGTACAGAGGGTAGCCAAGCCGCGAGGTGGAGCCAATCTCACAAAACCGATCGTAGTCCGGATTGCACTCTGCAACTCGAGTGCATGAAGTCGGAATCGCTAGTAATCGCAGGTCAGCATACTGCGGTGAATACGTTCCCGGGTCTTGTACACACCGCCCGTCACACCATGGGAGTGGGGGATACCAGAAGTAGGTAGGATAACCGCAAGGGGTCCGCTTACCACGGTATGCTTCATGACTGGGGTGAAGTCGTAACAAGGTAGCCGTAGGGGAACCTGCGGCTGGATCACCTCCTTTCTAGAGAAAGAAGAGGCTTTAGGCATTCACACTTATCGGTAAACTGAAAAGATGCGGAAGAAGCTTGAGTGAAGGCAAGGTTCGCTTAAGAAGAGAATCCGGGTTTGTAGCTCAGCTGGTTAGAGCACACGCTTGATAAGCGTGGGGTCGGAGGTTCAAGTCCTCCCAGACCCACCAATAACGGGGGCATAGCTCAGTTGGTAGAGCACCTGCTTTGCAAGCAGGGGGTCATCGGTTCGATCCCGTTTGCCTCCACCAAAACTTTACAAATGAAAGCAAGTTTGCTATTTTTAGCAGCTTATTTTGATTTGCGAAGTAGAATAACGACGTATCGATCTTTAACAAATTGGAAAGCCGAAATCAACAAACAAAGACAATGAGTTTGTTTTGATTTTTTATTCTTTGCAAAGGATAAAAATCTCTCGCAAGAGAAAAGAAAACAAACACAGTATTTGGGTGATGATTGTATCGACTTAATCCTGAAACACAAAAGGCAGGATTAAGACACAACAAAGCAGTAAGCTTTATCAAAGTAGGAATTTCAAGTTTACTTCCCTAGTCAACGGGTAGGTAAACGAAGTCAAAGAAGTTCTTGAAATGATAGAGTCAAGTGAATAAGTGCATCAGGTGGATGCCTTGGCGATGATAGGCGACGAAGGACGTGTAAGCCTGCGAAAAGCGCGGGGGAGCTGGCAATAAAGCTATGATCCCGCGATGTCCGAATGGGGAAACCCACTGCATTCTGTGCAGTATCCTAAGTTGAATACATAGACTTAGAGAAGCGAACCCGGAGAACTGAACCATCTAAGTACCCGGAGGAAAAGAAATCAACCGAGATTCCGCAAGTAGTGGCGAGCGAACGCGGAGGAGCCTGTACGTGATAACTGTCGAGATAGAAGAACAAGCTGGGAAGCTTGACCATAGTGGGTGATAGTCCCGTATTCGAAATCTCAATAGTGGTACTAAGCGTACGAAAAGTAGGGCGGGACACGTGAAATCCTGTCTGAATATGGGGGGACCATCCTCCAAGGCTAAATACTCATCATCGACCGATAGTGAACCAGTACCGTGAGGGAAAGGCGAAAAGAACCCCGGGAGGGGAGTGAAATAGAACCTGAAACCTGATGCATACAAACAGTGGGAGCACCCTAGTGGTGTGACTGCGTACCTTTTGTATAATGGGTCAACGACTTACATTCAGTAGCGAGCTTAACCGAATAGGGGAGGCGTAGGGAAACCGAGTCTTAATAGGGCGAACAGTTGCTGGGTGTAGACCCGAAACCGAGTGATCTATCCATGGCCAGGTTGAAGGTGCCGTAACAGGTACTGGAGGACCGAACCCACGCATGTTGCAAAATGCGGGGATGAGCTGTGGATAGGGGTGAAAGGCTAAACAAACTCGGAGATAGCTGGTTCTCCCCGAAAACTATTTAGGTAGTGCCTCGAGCAAGACACTGATGGGGGTAAAGCACTGTTATGGCTAGGGGGTTATTGCAACTTACCAACCCATGGCAAACTCAGAATACCATCAAGTGGTTCCTCGGGAGACAGACAGCGGGTGCTAACGTCCGTTGTCAAGAGGGAAACAACCCAGACCGCCAGCTAAGGTCCCAAATGATAGATTAAGTGGTAAACGAAGTGGGAAGGCATAGACAGCCAGGATGTTGGCTTAGAAGCAGCCATCATTTAAAGAAAGCGTAATAGCTCACTGGTCGAGTCGTCCTGCGCGGAAGATGTAACGGGGCTCAAATCTATAACCGAAGCTGCGGATGCCGGTTTACCGGCATGGTAGGGGAGCGTTCTGTAGGCCGATGAAGGTGCATTGTAAAGTGTGCTGGAGGTATCAGAAGTGCGAATGTTGACATGAGTAGCGATAAAGCGGGTGAAAAGCCCGCTCGCCGAAAGCCCAAGGTTTCCTACGCAACGTTCATCGGCGTAGGGTGAGTCGGCCCCTAAGGCGAGGCAGAAATGCGTAGTCGATGGGAAACAGGTTAATATTCCTGTACTTGATTCAAATGCGATGTGGGGACGGAGAAGGTTAGGTTAGCAAGCTGTTGGAATAGCTTGTTTAAGCCGGTAGGTGGAAGACTTAGGCAAATCCGGGTCTTCTTAACACCGAGAAGTGACGACGAGTGTCTACGGACACGAAGTAACCGATACCACGCTTCCAGGAAAAGCCACTAAGCTTCAGTTTGAATCGAACCGTACCGCAAACCGACACAGGTGGGCAGGATGAGAATTCTAAGGCGCTTGAGAGAACTCGGGAGAAGGAACTCGGCAAATTGATACCGTAACTTCGGGAGAAGGTATGCCCTCTAAGGTTAAGGACTTGCTCCGTAAGCCCTGGAGGGTCGCAGAGAATAGGTGGCTGCGACTGTTTATTAAAAACACAGCACTCTGCTAACACGAAAGTGGACGTATAGGGTGTGACGCCTGCCCGGTGCTGGAAGGTTAATTGAAGATGTGAGAGCATCGGATCGAAGCCCCAGTAAACGGCGGCCGTAACTATAACGGTCCTAAGGTAGCGAAATTCCTTGTCGGGTAAGTTCCGACCCGCACGAATGGCGTAACGATGGCCACACTGTCTCCTCCCGAGACTCAGCGAAGTTGAAGTGGTTGTGAAGATGCAATCTACCCGCTGCTAGACGGAAAGACCCCGTGAACCTTTACTGTAGCTTTGCATTGGACTTTGAAGTCACTTGTGTAGGATAGGTGGGAGGCTTAGAAGCAGAGACGCCAGTCTCTGTGGAGCCGTCCTTGAAATACCACCCTGGTGTCTTTGAGGTTCTAACCCAGACCCGTAATCCGGGTCGGGGACCGTGCATGGTAGGCAGTTTGACTGGGGCGGTCTCCTCCCAAAGAGTAACGGAGGAGTTCGAAGGTTACCTAGGTCCGGTCGGAAATCGGACTGATAGTGCAATGGCAAAAGGTAGCTTAACTGCGAGACCGACAAGTCGAGCAGGTGCGAAAGCAGGACATAGTGATCCGGTGGTTCTGTATGGAAGGGCCATCGCTCAACGGATAAAAGGTACTCCGGGGATAACAGGCTGATTCCGCCCAAGAGTTCATATCGACGGCGGAGTTTGGCACCTCGATGTCGGCTCATCACATCCTGGGGCTGTAGTCGGTCCCAAGGGTATGGCTGTTCGCCATTTAAAGTGGTACGTGAGCTGGGTTTAAAACGTCGTGAGACAGTTTGGTCCCTATCTGCAGTGGGCGTTGGAAGTTTGACGGGGGCTGCTCCTAGTACGAGAGGACCGGAGTGGACGAACCTCTGGTGTACCGGTTGTAACGCCAGTTGCATAGCCGGGTAGCTAAGTTCGGAAGAGATAAGCGCTGAAAGCATCTAAGCGCGAAACTCGCCTGAAGATGAGACTTCCCTTGTGGTTTAACCACACTAAAGAGTCGTTCGAGACCAGGACGTTGATAGGTGGGGTGTGGAAGCGCGGTAACGCGTGAAGCTAACCCATACTAATTGCTCGTGAGGCTTGACTCTATCATTTGAAGAACTTTAAGAGATAAAAGCTTACTGACTGATTCAGTCATCACCGAATATATTGATTAAGGCTTTACCGATTTGTAACAGTTTAAGTTTGGCGGCCATAGCGAGTTGGTCCCACGCCTTCCCATCCCGAACAGGACCGTGAAACGACTCAGCGCCGATGATAGTGTGGTTCTTCCATGCGAAAGTAGGTCACTGCCAAACACCCTTTCAGAAAACCCCCGATTATTCGGGGGTTTTTGCTTTGTGCGGCAGAGACGGAGCTTTGGGAGGGATAAGCCGGGGGCGGACGGTTTCCCTGCAGTATTGGTGGGAATGGTCTTGAAACAAACGTACATTCATTTTAAAATGATGAAAAATTCCATCTGTTTGACCGGATATGCATACCTGCCGGTATGGCGGACGTATCCGTCCGGCAGTTCCATTTCGTACGGCGGTGCCGTTTTGTTTTATTGTTCCCATACTTTGGAGGAAACCTTATGAAAAAGATTTTTATGCTGTTGTATA
Organism: Neisseria sp. Marseille-Q1983; assembly: GCF_018224585.1. Lineage (NCBI taxonomy): Bacteria > Pseudomonadati > Pseudomonadota > Betaproteobacteria > Neisseriales > Neisseriaceae > Neisseria > Neisseria sp. Marseille-Q1983. The sequence goes on along the minus strand of NZ_JAGTUI010000065.1, from coordinate 251 downwards.
TGCTGTTCTCCTGCGCCTTCTCCCTTGCGGCGGTAAACATCAATGCCGCTTCGCCGCAGGAGCTGGAGGCGCTGCCGGGCATAGGCCCGGCGAAGGCGAAGGCCATTGCGGAATACCGCGCGCAAAACGGCGCGTTCAAGTCTGTGGACGAGTTGACGAAGGTTAAGGGTATCGGCCCTGCGGTATTGGCGAAGCTGAAGGACCAGGCTTCCGTCGGTGCGCCCGCGCCAAAAGCCCCCGCCAAACCGGCT
>NZ_JAGTUI010000064.1:0-6002 GCF_018224585.1 Neisseria sp. Marseille-Q1983 | reverse complement strand
TGCGGTATTACGAGCCTGAGGCGGGGCGGTTTGTGAATCAGGATCCGATTGGGGTATTGGGGGGGGAGAATTTGTATCAGTTTGCGCCGAATGTACAGGCGTGGTTTGACCCGTTGGGGGTAGAAAAAAGTTCTCCTAACAAAAAGGAATTTTACAATGCCAAATCGAGAAGAGAGGCTTTTAGAAGAGCAAAAAAAGATTCAAACATACCTAATTCACTTCAGCCCACAAAAATTAGACGTGTTCTTTTAGATGATGGTTATGGTAATAAGGTTTTATATAGTAATTATCAACCAATTCAGGTGAGAGAATATTTTTATGAAATTCCTGGAAGAAAAACTATTGTTATCCAAGAACACAGTCTTGGCCATATAAAAGCAGAAATTAATAAAGGCAGAGAACCACATTTTAATGTGAGACCAGAAAGTAATACGAACACTGGTTCTGTAAGTGGTACTTATGGGCATTATAATTTTAAGAAAAAAAGGTAATCTTATGTTAAATTTAGATTTCTTCGGAAATAATTTTTTTCTAAAAAAAATTTATCCTGAAGGTATATACAATTCTATTTTTATTAAAGATATTATGATTAGTTTAAATGGTAATAGCGAATTCAGTTTTTTTATAAAACAGGAGCCATTATTCCCCGTTAAAAAATGGGGAAAATGGGAGAAAGATTTTAATGCCTTATGGGTTAAGACATCAAGTAATGTAAGATTTAAAGGAGTTTTAATTTCAAATCCAGATAGATTGGGATTTAATAAATTAGATATATATGTTGAAGACTTTTGCCAAATTTTTATTTCTCAAAAAGAAAATTCTCATGTAAATCTATCATTGTTCAAGAATGATAGATTTATTATTCAGAATGTAATTCCCATTTTTATTTAAAATGAGTTGTAACCTACTTCCTTCTCAAGCAGTCGATAACAAGCCATAGTCTGTATAAAACTTCCAATTCCGACGTAAGGTATGTGCGAAACGCACACATGCGTTTTTTGCTTTTCAAATGACCTCAAGCCTTCTTTGAGGTTATTTGAGCTATCTGTTCTTTAACAATCTCAGCCAAAACCGCCTACGAGCTCGCAGTGGACGGACTGCCGCTTAAACGCACCAACGCGCCGGGCCATACCTTCGCCTACGCCTACGACAAAGCCCGCCGGCAATACCGAGATCTGGACCTACGCCTACGACCCGTTCGGGCGAAGACTGAGTAAGGAAAGAAAAGACAAACTCGCCCGGACGAGTACCGACCCCAAACGCACCCACTTCGTCTGGGACGGAACACGATTACTTCAGGAGTACACCTACAAAGGCAGCTACACCTATCTCTACACCGACCAAGACAGCTACGAACCGCTGGCGCAAATCTTTGACAACGCCAAAGACGGCAAACAATACCTCGCCTATTTCCACAACGACCAAATCGGCATCCCGCGCGAGATGACCGACATCCACGGCAATCTGTTGTGGTACGGCGAATACACCGCTTGGGGTCGTCTGAAAAAGGACGGGCGCGTCTATCAGAACGTCCATCAGCCGTTCAGACTGCAAAACCAATACTTTGATGAAGAGACCGGGCTGCATTACAACCTGATGCGCTATTACGAGCCTGAGGCCGGGCGGTTTGTGAATCAGGACCCGATTGGGTTGTGGGGGGGCGAGAGTCTTTATTGGTTTGCTCCTAACAGCCAGATATGGATTGATCCATTTGGATTGGTTCATGAGAAAACTCCAGGCTACCATGTTTACGGATTATTTGATGTTGATCCAAATACCGGAAAAATTGCAGATAAGCCTTATTACGTTGGTATCACGAACGATACAGCGAGAAGGATTGCTGAACATCAAGATACAGGACGTTTGACCAAAGATGGCTTAACAAGAATGGAGCCCTTGCATCGTAATTTGACATATGGCCAAGCAAGGGGGTATGAACAAGCCTTAATTGAACATTACGATACAAAACATGGAGAGGTAGGAAAAGAAATTTCTCAAAGTAATAGACAGAATAAAATTAATTCTTTTGATATAAATAGCAAAACTCGTAGAAAATCTCGCCAAAAATATTTTATGAAGTTTCGAAATAAATTACTTAAAAAACTGAAAGGAAAGTGCAATGGATAGAGTAAATTTATGGGAGTGGGATAAGAAAACACGTACAATGTTAAGGTTTATTAAAGTGGGGGATATTCTTTGTTTTAAAATTAATGAACTTGAAGAAAAATATGGTTATGGGATTTTAATTGCTAAATTGGATGGCTGGTTTGCTTGTAAGATATATGATATACAACATACAAATCCTAATGTTATTACAGCGAAAGAAATAATGGAGGCTAAACAACTAGGAAAAATATTTATATTGGATGTATATAGTACATTGGATAATAAAAAACACATACAAAAGGGCGAATGGAGAATTTTAGGTCATTATGACAATTTTGAACTTACCCCTAATGAAATTAAGAATGTGTTTTTTGAATATGGACCAAGTGGCATGAAAAGAAAAATTGATTTGTTAGGGAATGATCAAGAAATTTCAGATAAAGAGGCAGAAGGATATCTACCTTACAGTCCAGTTACAGGAGATGATGCCAAAAGGTGGTATATAAAATACGAATAGTAAGCCGTAGTCTAGCAAAAACTTCAGTCCCGACATAGGGTATGCGCTACTCACGCTGTTTCTACTTTTCAGACGACTTCACTATCTTCTTTGAGGTCGTCTGAACCATTTGTTCTTTAACAATCTCAGCCCAAACCGCCTACGAACTCGCAGTGGACGGACTGCCGCTCAAACGCACCAACGCACTGGGCCATACCTTCGCCTACGCCTACGACAAAGCCCGCCGTCTGACCGTCCTCACCAACGAAAACGGCGAAACCTACCGTCTCGATTACGACCGAACCGACAACCTGATCCAAGAAACCGGCTGGGACGGCAAAATCACCGCCTACGGCTACGATGCCGCCGGACAACTGGTCCAACAGACCGAATACGGCCAAAGCACTAGCCAAGGCCGTCTGAAAGACCGACCCGATTACATCACCACCCAAGGCAGCTATCTGCATAGGGAGCGTGAGACACTGGTGGTGGAACAGGAGCGTAAGAAGGTAGCGCAGTTGCCGGTGCATTCCATCGGGCATATTTTCTTTTTTGGGAATGTGTTGGTGTCGCCGTTTTTACTGGGGTTTTGTGGCGAAAATAATGTGAATTTGGCGTTTTTTAAGGAAAACGGTCATTTCTTGGGGCGACTTCAGGGACGGCAGAGCGGCAATGTGCTGCTGCGTCGGGCGCAGTATCGGGTGTCGGAGCAAAGTCCCATGCCGATTGCGCGCAATATCATTGCGGCAAAGATTCGGGCGAACCGGAAACGCGCAAGGGCGTGCGCTTTGAGCGGACCGTGCATGTATCGGCGGAGAAACTGGGTATCAGCGGTGTGTTGGATTTGGTGGAAGTGGAAACAAAGACAGGCCGTCTGAAACCTGTGGAATACAAACGCGGCAAGCCCAAACCCGGCCCGGTGGACGAAATCCAGCTTTGCGCCCAAGGCTTGTGTTTGGAAGAAATGACGGGGCAAACCGTCTTTGAGGGCGCGCTGTGTGGTATATGCAAACCCGCCACCGCATCCCCGTTGTGTTTTCAGACGACCTGCGCGCCCAAACACTCGCCACCATCGCCGCCGTGCGCGAACTCCTAAACAGCGGCCAAACCCCGCTGCCCAACTACAGCAAACGCTGCAAAGCCTGCTCGCTGGTGGAGATTTGTCAGCCGGAGTTGCTGGGGAAACGGGATAGGAGTGTGGGGTATGTGGAGGGGTTGTTTGGGGAGTGATTTGATATTTTGAGATATGGAAATTTGGTATTTTAAATCATAAACGATAAAATAAGACCAATATATTGGATTGCAAAAGAGAAATATGATGTCAATTAAAATTTATCATATTGTGCATGTAGATAGATTAAGTTCTATTCTTACTGACGGGTGCTTATGGAGTGATGCTGTTATTAGTCAACGTACAAACAATGGATCTATGATTGGGCTAAGTAACATCAAGCAACGTCGGTTATATAAAGCATTAAATAGTTATCCAGATTTACATGTCGGAGACTGTGTACCATTTTATTTTTGCCCACGTTCAGTCATGCTTTATTTGATTCATCGTAGAAATACTGAATTAGCATATCAAGGAGGACAAGAGCCCATAATTCATTTGCAGGCTGATTTTAATCGGGTTATTGCATGGGCAAATAGTCAAAATCCACCTATCCGTTGGGCTTTTACTAGTTCAAATGCGGGTTCTTATTATTTCGAAGATTTTAATAACGTAAATGATTTAAATCAAATTGATTGGCAAGCTGTTCAAGCTTGTAACTGGCAAGGACAAAAAGAAGGAAAACAAGCAGAATTTCTACTAGAACATCAATTTCCTTGGCATTTGATAGAACATATTGGCGTACATTCGAAGTATTACGCACATGAAGTTATGAATGTGATTCAAGGACAACAACATCGACCACTAGTAACCATAGAGCCTACTTGGTATTACTAATAGGAGATTTATCATGATTGAATTTAAAACGGGCGATATTTTTGAGAGTGATGCCGAAGCTTTAGTAAATACCGTAAATTGCGTCGGTATTATGGGACGTGGTATTGCGTTGCAATTTAAAAATAAATATCCAGAGAATTTTAGAGCGTATCAGCAGGCATGTAAGCAAGAAATGTTGAAACCTGGAGAAATGTTTGTTTTTGAAACAGAGCAGCTTGTATTACCTAGATGGATTATTAATTTTCCTACCAAACGTCATTGGCGAGGAAAAAGCCGTATTGAAGACATTGAAAGTGGACTGATTGATTTGGTAAATGTAATCCAAGAAAAAAATATTCATTCCATTGCAATTCCGCCGTTGGGAGCTGGTTTAGGTGGATTGGATTGGGAGCAAGTGCGTTTACGTATTGAGAATGCACTTGGTCATATCAAGAATGTAAAAATTTTTGTATATGAGCCAAATGGAGTTCCTGAAAGTAGCAAAATAACACATTCTACAAAAATTCCAGAGATGACTGCTGGGAGAGCTGCCTTAATTGAATTGATGAGTCGCTATTTAAAGGGATTATTAGATCCATATATTTCATTATTAGAAGTACATAAGTTAATGTATTTTATGCAGGAATCTGGCGAAAATCTTCGTTTGAAATATGTTAAACATCATTATGGCCCTTATGCTGATAACTTACGACATGTTTTAAAAGCAATCGAAGGTTATTTTATTTCTGGATACGCTGATGGTGGTGATATGCCTAATAAACCATTAACACTTGTACCAGGAGCAGTAGAAGATGCGCAACAATTTCTATCTAATCATTCCAATAGTTATGCCAATTTTGAGAAAGTTACTGAATTAGTTGATGGATTTGAGTCATCATATGGTTTGGAATTACTGGCAACAGTTCATTGGTTAGCTAAAAAAGAAGGAATTACAGAAAAAGATAATTTAATAAAAAACATTCACCAATGGAACGAACATAAAAAGGTGTTTACTCCTAGACAAATTGATATTGCTTATGATCGTCTATTAGATAAAGGATGGATTTAAAATTAGCTTGATTTAGCTTAATTGATAATCTTCAGATGGCCCCAAAAACTGCGACCAAAATCCAAGGAGTTCCCCATGCGCAAACTGCAAAACACGCTTTACATCACCCCCCAAGGCAGCTATCTGCATAGGGAGCGTGAGACACTGGTGGTGGAACAGGAGCGTAAGAAGGTAGCGCAGTTGCCGGTGCATTCCATCGGGCATATTTTCTTTTTTGGGAATGTGTTGGTGTCGCCGTTTTTACTGGGGTTTTGTGGCGAAAATAATGTGAATTTGGCGTTTTTTAAGGAAAACGGTCATTTCTTGGGGCGACTTCAGGGACGGCAGAGCGGCAATGTGCTGCTGCGTCGGGCGCAGTATCGGGTGTCGGAGCAAAGTCCCATGCCGATTGCGCGCACTATCAT
>NZ_JAGTUI010000063.1:1437-6198 GCF_018224585.1 Neisseria sp. Marseille-Q1983 | reverse complement strand
AAAAGCCCGCCGATATTGCGGCAATGCGTATGGCGTTGGCTCAAAAGCAGGCGGAAGTTGACGAATTGAGCGCGCAGGTTTGGCTGGAAGAGCGGCATCTGAATGCGGAAGAGGAAGTCGATTACCGATGGGTACACGGCGATGCAGAAGTGCCGGAGGGTAAAGAATGAGCTTCCATCCCGAAACCGCTTATAACGGCAGCAGAGAAATAGAGCCGTACAGACCAAGCCCTGAAGAAATCAAATACTGGCAAAGCCTATACGCAGAAACCGCCGAAACACGGCGGATGACCGAAAAACAGGCAGAAGACCACATTAAAAGCATTATCAGATAACGCCGCCGCGCAAGGCATAAAACAGCGCGAGACCGATAGACGAAACGACCTTTAACAGGAGACCGAAAATGTCATTGATTTTAAGTGCGAAAGACGAAAGCAATTTCAAACCCTGCCCCGCAGGCAGCCATCACGCCACCTGCATCCGCATCATCGATTTGGGTACGCAGCTCGTTGAGTACCAAAACGAACAGAAGCAGCAGCACAAAATTTTAGTGCAGTGGGAAATCGACCCCGAAGGCGATCCGGAAATGCTGATGTCGGACGGCAGACCCTACCTTATCAGCCGCCGATACACCGCCAGCCTGCACAGCAAAAGCCAACTGGCAATAGACCTCAAAAGCTGGCGCGGAAGGGACTTTACACCGGAAGAACGCGACAACTTTGATTTACGCAATATTTTGGGCAAGCCCTGCCTGTTGAGTATCGCACATCAAGAAAGCAGCGACGGCAAAACCACCTATGCCAACATTTCCGCCATCAGCAACAAGATGAAGAGCTACACCCCGAAACATCCAGACAACGCCGTTTTTGCCTTCGATTTGTCAAACCCCGATTGGGCAAATTACGACCTTCTGCACGAGAAACTGAAAGAACAGATTGCAAAAAGCCCGGAATATGCCGAAGCCGTAAACGGCTACCAACCACCGGCACCACCGGAGAAACAGGCTCAAGCGGCGGAAGGGCAGCCGGAATATCCGCAAGGCAATGCCGCGCCTGTTGAAGACATCGAGGACGACATCCCTTTTAATTAAGCCCACCGTCAGGGCGTAAAACCGGACGGAAAATCGCAAACAAACGCCGTCTGAAGCAGTTGCAAACTGAAAAGTGACTACTGTTTCAGACGGCAACAGAGAAAGGAAATAAAAAATGACCGCCATCACACTCTACCAATGCGCAGCAGACGTACAGGCGGCACTTGATTACTACTTTGACAGCGAAACCGAGCGCGAAGACACGTTGGAAGCCGTTATCGGACAGTTCGAGGTCAAAGCCCAATCCGTTATTGCTTATATTAAAAACCAAGAAATCACGGAAAAAATGCTTGATGAACACATCAAGCAGATGACCGGGAAGCTCAAGGCGGCAAAAGCGCGGAATCAAAGCCTGAAAGACTACTTGGCGCGCAATATGCAATCGGCGGGTATTACCGAAATCAAAGCAGATGACGGCACTTTTAAAGCCTCGTTCAGAAAATCCAAAGCCGTCGAGATTTTAGACGAAGCACAAATCCCTGCCGAATTTATGCGTGAGACCGTCGAAATCGAACCGGACAAAACCGCCATCAGAAAAGCGATTGAAAGCGGTCAGGAAGTAGCAGGCGCGAAGATTGAAGAGCGTCAGAATTTGCAGATTAAATAAACCCCCCATTTTAAGGAATAAAAAATGACTCATAAATTCAAATTCGGCGACCGCGTGAAGAGAAAGTCAGACGGCGCGGTCGGAGTTGTAGCTGGTATAAGTTTTCAATCAGTTTTGATTTTTTTTGAGGGTAACTCGGTGTCCGGTTTTTATGATAATTACGAGTTTGAAATCGTCCCACACCCTGACACCGTTCGCCTTGATTGGCTGTCAGACAAGCACAACAAAATAGGCAGCGTCATCCTACCCACCGAGTGCGTGGAGCAGCATCTTGACAGTATGCGTGATGCGATAGACGCGGCAATGCGCTTAACGACAGGCAATTAACACAATCCGGCAGCCAAACGCCCGAGCCGTTGAGAAGCGGAAATTAATCGAGAAAACAAATGCAAACAGTAGCAACAAAACCGACGGCAAGCCAAATACTTGCTGCTAAGAAAGCGGCGAAGAAATCAACTCAGCAAGAACGCGCCCTGAAACGCGCGGGAACAGTCAAAAACGTTGACCGAAACCGTCTATCCACTTCATCAAAAGCGCAAAAAGAAAACATCGCCGAGATGTTGTCAGGCGCAAAGGTATCAGAAGACGAAGCCCTGACATGCAGCATTATGATGTGGCTGTCCTTGCAAGATATGCGCTACGCCTGCAATCAGGAGCTAATCAACTTCGCCGAGCATATCATCAAACAGGTGCAACGCTTGGGCTTGTACTGCAACACAGACGACCCCGCGAATGAGAAAAGCGTGGAGTTTGCCTGCCGTGAAGCATCGCAAGCGGTCGCGCAATGGACTAAGGATTTTGACAATTTGAGCCCGAATCAGCGGCAACTCGTGTTACGTCCATTGCAAAATCTGTTCGCCGCGTATGAAGCGTTTTTGAAAGACGCGCCAGCACGACTAATCGCCGAAGTATCGACATACTCATTGGCCGTCCGAGTTGCCAAGAAAGCCATGACGTTTTTAGAACTTGACGGCGGTTTGATTTCGGCGGTTGACAAAGTCATCAGCGGCGCGGATTCACGCGCACAAGCCCGCCGCCTGAAAATGCCATACGCGGAATTTACAGACCGAATACTACACGCCGCAAACCTGCTTTACGATGTGGGCATTCAAGCGGACAAGGAGCTTTCGGCGATGTACGGCAAGCCGCTGAATCCCGTGCGTCCCCAGCGAATAAGCGACGTACGACAGCCTATGATGAAAATGCTTACAGCAAACAAAGGCGGTGCGTTGATTCAAGCCGTAAAAGACTCAGAAGACATCATCCGACATTGCGACAACGGCACGGGCTTCAGCTGCTTTAATTGGACGAAACATTTTAAGCGGGCGGCGAACCTGATCGGATTAATGAAACAGGAAAATTTATTAAAGGCTTAATAGCCGTAATCATGATTTTGGGTGGAATAAAAATGAAAGTACTGGATCCATGTTGTGGTAGTCGCATGATGTATTTTGACAAGCAAGACCAACGTTGCCTGTTTGGCGACCTGCGCACCGAAAGCCACTATCTGAAAGACCGTGGCAATCTGCGCCACCTCGAAATCCACCCTGACGTGCGGCTAGACTTTACCGCACTGCCATTTGCCGACGACAGCTTTAATTTGGTGGTTTTCGACCCGCCGCACCTTGTACGAGCCGGAAAAAAATCATGGTTGGCCAAAAAATACGGCCAGCTTACTCAAGACTGGTGCGACGACCTCAGCAAAGGCTTCGCGGAATGTTTCCGCGTATTAAAACCCAATGGCGTGCTGATTTTTAAGTGGAACGAAGACCAAATCAAAGTTCCGCAGATTTTGGCACTTACCCCGAACAAACCCCTATTCGGGCATCCCACCGGCCGCCACGGCAGAACGCATTGGTTCGCGTTTATGAAAGAGGCCGTCTGAAAATGCGCGAACTATCTCTGTTCAGCGGTATAGGCGGCGGCATCTACGGCTCGCTGATACTTGGCTGGGAAACGGCCGCCTACATTGAAAAAGACGAATACTGCCGAGCAGTCATCCGCCAGCGTATTGCAGACGGCTGGTTTAACCAAGGAAATATTTATGGAGACATCACAGAATTTAACCGGCACCACGCCGCCGAATATGCCGGCACCATCGACGTGCTCACAGGCGGATTCCCCTGCCAGCCTTTCAGCCTGGCTGGCAAACGCAAGGGCACAGACGACGAACGCTACCTGTTCGCTGAAATTGTCAAAACGATTGAGGTTGTACAACCGCGAATCTGTTTTTTTGAAAACGTCCCCGGCCTCCTCACCAGCCCGGCCGTTATCGAAATTTACCGCACGCTCGACAGGCTCGGCTATCGACCCAAACCCCCATTGGTGCTTGGAAGTGCTGACTGCGGAAACATCCACAAACGAGAACGCGTGTGGATTTACGCCGCCCGTCAGGATTCCGACCATCGGCGCGAACGAATACAAAGGGTCAGGACGGGCGAGATACAGGGGCAGCCCGGAATATCGCGGAGCGAAAGCATCAGAAGGTTTGAGGACATCCTCTGCCGACCCGATATACCTAACCCCCTCTTTTGCGGAGTGGATGATGAATTTCCCGATTGGCAGCAGCGGCTTAAAGCCGTTGGCAACGGACAAGACCCAATCGTAATGGCAACCGCGTTCAACCTTTTACACGACTATATCGAAAGGGAAAATTAAACGATGGCAACAGTAAGCATCCTCATCAGCGACCAACCGGACGGCCTGTTTATCAAGCTGACCTCCGACGAACCGATGCCGAAAGATGGCGAAGACGGCGGCAGTATCGCCCAGAACGCAGGCCTTATTTGCCTAGCCATCCTTAAACGCGAAATGCGGCAGATAACAGGCAAAGAACCAGTTTTGATTGATATCCAATAACCCGCGTGGCGGAACCAGAGGTAAAAAATGAACGAGATTAAAACCATCCTAACAATGGTGCAGGAGCTGCATAATAATCAGCAGCGCGGCAGGCTGGCCGGACTCACCGAAGATTCGGCTATTCTGATCGATACCGCCGACATCGCCGAAATGATGAATTACTCTTACAGCTACACTTATAATAAAATCGTCTGCCGCCCTGATTT
>NZ_JAGTUI010000063.1:0-1341 GCF_018224585.1 Neisseria sp. Marseille-Q1983 | reverse complement strand
CGGAAAAAAAAACCGCCGCTGGATAGCTGGCGACATCGTGAAATACATCAAATCATGCAGACAGCAATAAACAAGCGGCCAATCGGTCGCTTTCCTTATTCCAGCTTATCCGCCAAATCTTCCACCGTGGGTGCGTAGTAGGTATTAAGCAAAATCCGCAAATCACGATGCCCCGAAATCTTAGCGAGCTCCATCGGCGAATATATCTTGGCCAGCCGCGTCAATGCCTCACGCCGCGCATCATGAAAATGCAGGTTTTCCAATAGACTGCGCCGCTTAAGTTTGCGAAACAGCGCATCCAGCGAGCCGCTGGTGATATTAAACACAAAAGAATTTTCGCGCACCGTTTCCATCTGTCGCAAAATCGCCACCGCCTTGCTGCTTAGTGGCACATTGCGCGGATGGCCGTTTTTAGTAAGCGGGATATGCACATAGCGGCGATCATAAAACACACAATCCCACGTCAGCATCACAATTTCCCCCGCCCGCATCGCTGTTTCCAGCGCGAAATAAAACGCCGCCGCCGCCCGTTGCGTGCGGGTGTTTGGCACACAATCAGGTGTATACCCACCCGCAAACGCCACCGCCGCCGCATCCTCATCCGTTACCCGCTGCGTACGGGCCAGCCCGTCTGCGGGTTTGTCCAGCCGCTGCATAAAGTTTTCAGGCAGCCAACGCCATTGCTTGGACGCCACCGTCAAAACATTAGACAGCAGCACCCATTCCCGCCGCAGCGTGGACGTGCTCACCTCTTTTTTGCGCTCATCCGCCCAATCTTGGAACTGCAACTCCGACAAATGCGGCAGCCTCACCTCCGCCAGCGGCGTGCGCAGCACGCGATTGATGATATTGGTTTCATTGCGCCAACCGTGCTTATGTACCGATACCTCGTTTTTATACCGCTCCAATACCTCCGAAAACGGCACATTGGGCGCACCACCAAAGCGCAGTGTGCGCCACTCATTTTCGATTTTAGCCGCCCAAGCCTCCGCTTCCGCCTTGCGCGGGAACGAAGCCGATCGGTTTAGTGCCGGCAGCCCATCCCGAGCCACCCGGCGAACCTGCGCCAGCCACATACCGTTAGATTTTTTGCGGATAGATGCCATTGTTTTTATCTCCGAGCCGTTGCAACGCCGTTGCAAATTGCGTTGCAAATCCGTTGCAATTATAGGCATAAACAGAGAAAAACAGAAATAAAAAGCATAAAGAATAGGCAAAACAAGAGCAGGCTATGAATCGCCCAAAATTAAAATATACGATTGAATTATAAAGATAAAATAATATTAGCCTGCACCTTTTTAGGTTGCAGGCTAATAGAAATTGGCACGCCCACGGGGATTC
>NZ_JAGTUI010000062.1:0-6309 GCF_018224585.1 Neisseria sp. Marseille-Q1983 | reverse complement strand
ATCTCTTATGGTACGGCGAATACACCGCCTGGGGTCGTCTGAAAAAGGACGGGCGTGTCTATCAGCACGCGCATCAGCCGTTCAGACTGCAAAACCAGTATTATGATGAAGAGACCGGACTGCATTACAACCTGATGCGCTATTACGAGCCTGATACTGGACGTTTCATCAATCAGGATCCGATTGGGTTGGTAGGTGGGGAGAATCTGTATCAGTTTGCTCCGAATGTGCAGGGATGGGTGGATTTCTTAGGTCTTGCAAAAAAACATCCTCCAGCAAGAAGACCTGGAGGTTATAGAACCTATGACATGGATTCCCATGGCAGATTGAGCCCCCAAGCAAATCGTGCGCCAGGACATTGCAACAAAAAAGATGATGATAGGGTGCAATCACACCATACCATTCAACAAGAATGGGCAAAACGAAATATAAAAGGTTATGATTCCGAAAAAGCACCAGCAATTCTATTACCTTCTTCGTCAGGAAAAGCTCACGCTATTATTTCAGCAATGCAGCGCGCCTTTAGGAAACAAAATGGATTTAACACAAGTATTCGACAAGAATTTACAGAAGCGGCAAGACAATTAAAAGCTGCTGGCTTATCATCCAAGAAAATTAAACGAGCACTAAGTCAAAGTTACAAGTATTTCAGAGAACTAGGAGCACTTTAAAATGAATAGACATGAATTAGAAGCCTTATATACTTTAAATAATCCTGCTACTAGCCAAGTTATAAAAATGTTACCTCCAGAGTGGCATAGTTTATATCCTTCATATCTTCAATTTTTAGAACTAAGCAATGGATTATTTGGAGATGAGATAACCCTTTTGGAAGCCGAGGATATCCAACAAAGGAATATTGACTATGAAGTAAAAGAATATTTGCCGAATTTTCTTATGATTGGAGATAATGGTGGAGGGGTTGCCATTCTGATGGATAATAAAAATCAAAATATTTTTGCTGTCGGCATGGGAGTAATGAGTGAAGACTCCTTAGAAAAAATATCATCTTCTTTAGAAGACTTTCTATTAGTAAAAAAAGGAATGTTTAATTATTAGCAAGCCGTAGCCCGCACAAAATCTTCAATATAAGGATACAAAAAGGTTGGTACTGGTTGATTCTAATGACCATAGAAGAAATCATGGTCTATATCACCCACAAAGAAAAAGCGGAAGAAGTATATGGGGAGGTGGTAGACCAGGTCGGCGAGGAAAATTAAACGGTCGCACTGGTAAACCATTAGGTAAATGTTAATTTAATCATAGAAGGAACAAAAAATGAATTTAGATAAATTTTATAGAAGAAAAATTAGTATATCAGAAGTTATTGATTGTGCTAGATTATTCAACGATGATGATACTGATAAATTTGCTAAATTTCCATACATATATATTTCTTCTGATGAAGATGAGAGTATTCTTGATTTAGAGACGGTTTGTTATTTGGATAACGGTCCAAAAATAATGGATGGAAAAGAAGTTTTTCCTGATTTTATAAACGAAAATGGATTAGATATTTTATGTAGTGGGGATGTATTTATGGATGTTTATGATGACTTAGATGAACGGTATCCAAATTTTACAAAAGATCAATTTATTGATGCTCTAAATTATTACATGGATAATGATGATTACATTGAATTTTAAAATCTATATTTAGCAAGCCGTAGCTCGCACAAAATCTTCAATCCTGACGTAGGGTGTATGCGGTATGCACGCGGTTTCTGTTTTTCAGACGACCTCACTAAGATGCTAGATATGGAGATGGACAGTATCTCTCAGGTATTTTACCTGGGACAAGCACTAATGCCTGTTTATCTCGTTCTTTTGTTGGTATGCCATTCCAAGGGAATAGATTTGAGAGATTTGTTGCTATTGATACGAGAGGTTTAAATGTTGTAGAAGGTAGGAAAAATGTTTTTGTAATTCCAAACAATCGACTATTGGATATAAGTGGAAGAATTATTGGATACGGAAGGAACTAAAATGTTTTATATGAGAACGTTATGGTTTCATGATAACAATGATGATCCATCTATAATTTACAGTGAATTGGATCAAAACAGATATGAGGTAAGAAAAATAGAATTTTTTAAATCTGGCAACTACTTATATGCTTCCCAAGAAAAGGAAACAGAATCATGTTTTTTAGGAGAATTGCCAATACCAAAAATAGAAGAAATTAATAAAGATAAGCAATTTTGGGCAGTTGAAATTTCAAAAGGAGAATTTGATAATGCGTGGGAGAAAGTAATATATGGCAAATCGTGGCCTAAATAAATCTTCAAATCAATGGTTGTATGTGTTGTATCTTAAAGCGTATGTAATTAATTTCAAAATGAAATTCCTTAACGCACTCCTCTCGATTTTCAGACGGCCTCACTATCTTCTTTGGGGTTGTCTGAATCATTAGAATCAGTAAATAAAAAGTTACTAGATAGTGTCGATTGCGCCAAATTACTTGCAGAGTTAGGGATATAATTATGGAGGCATTAAAAATTAATAAATCCCTATGGTCTCTTCCATTAGATTTTTCTCTTGATAGCAGTGAAATCAATGAATTAATAAAGGTAATGGATATTGAATTACAAGAAGTGGTTATAAGTCCTAATGCTGATATGTGGTATTTTTTATTTATGAAAGAAGAATTTATTTTATTTAGTGATGTAGATGACGGCTTAGATATTCGATTTTTCAAAAAAGAAAATGAAGATTTAGCTAAAAAATTTATTAATAAAATTACTTTTATTGTATCCTTAAAATGAGTAATGCTAAATACGGTAACTATGCGAAAGGTTGCCTAAAAATTCTTGAAGATTTTTATTCTGGTATTGCTGATGTTACAACGGAAGACTTACGAAATTATTGGGTTTTCCTTTCGGTCAATGCAAGCCATAAATCGAAGTTTGGCAAGCGGTCGGATTTTGTGAACGAGTTGCAAAATCGTGGTTATAAAATTGAAAAGTGTGAATTGGTTAAAATTGAACAATAAGGTGGTTTATAATGTGTACTTTAATGCAAAAAGACGTGTTAATCGAAGTGGTGGCAAATGCACAAGCAACAATCAGCAAATGAACAGCACCCAATACACCAAGGAATGACGATCAGCGTTTTCTATCCAATCTAAGAGATGAACTGTACAGCACCCACCCTGATAAAATTGACTATCAAAGAACCCTTGATGATGTAAAAAATATCAAGGAAAAATATAAAAATTTACCTATTCATAGCCATTATTTATAAATCTTTTATCGGAAAAATCTAATCATTGAAAATGCAAAAATAGCGTTAAATTGGCGTAGCCTGTTTAATGCTATTTTTGCATTCAGCAACCGAAGCGATAGCGTAGGGCGGTAGTTACGGCGTAGCCGTGAGCCAACTGCAAGTTCAGGATTTTTTGTGTCAAAGAAAAATGGGATTTTGGGGCATTGGGAGGACTAATTGTCCGACAATGTCCTAAAAATCCCTATCCTGCATTAGAAAATTATGCTATTGTCTCAATGAATGCTATTAAACTCGCGATTTTGCCTTATGAAAAAAAAAGCCAGTTTTCGTATCGATGAGCAACTACACGAAAAGTTAAAAGAATTTGCTAATAGCGAAGGAATAACTACAAGCCAACTTATAGAATTGGCTTGTTATCATTTTATGGAAGAAAAACCAAAACCCACTAAACAAATTGAGCGGCATAAAAAACTAGAAACAATCAATGTTACATTAAGAGTGGATCAGCCAACTTACCGAAAATTGGCGAATATTATTCAGGCTAAAAATTCTACTTTGTCTCAAGAGTTAAATTATCGTTTGTCAGCTACTCTTGAAGAACCTGTTTTTGATATAGTTGAGTTTAACGAACTTTGGGCGGTAAAGTTTGATGTAGATCGTCTAGGTAATTTACTACGGTGGGCATTAAAAGAAAAAAGAGAAATTAACGAAAATTTATTGATTGATCTTGATAGAAAAGTTACATCATTGAGAGATGAATTTAGAGAAATTTTGACACAAGTTTATAAAAGAAGATTATTAAGATAAGTGTCGAATTAAGAAAAATGAAAAAATTAAAAAAAATTTTTTTCGTAGAATTAAGTTAATTCTGCAAAAAAAGGAAACAATATGAAAGCATACTTTGATGATGTAATAGCAGACGGCATAACGTATTCGCTTGAACATCTTAACCCTTTTTACCTTAAATTTTTTGGTGAAAAGATTTCCAAAGAAATTATGCTTAAAATCTTATATTCGGATCACTGTTTTACTGCTCGTAAGGACAAATCAGATAGTAATTCAGAACGTTGTTTTAATCTTGAGAGATATGAGCTTTCTAAGCTCTTACCAGAGCTTATAGCAAAAATGAACAACGGAAGTGTTCAAGTATTTCAAACATCAGCACGCCGTAACTTCGCTTATGTTGTAAAAACAATACTTCACGACAAAGACTATAATATTTTCTTTGAAGTTCGTAAGAGAAATACCAGTAATCCTGACTGTGATTTAGTGATGAGGATTGAAAGCGCTTATGTGTTTGACGAGGGGAAATCCCTTGAATACACTGGTAAAATCCGATTTTTAATTCTTTGCCAAAAAATTTATTTAGGCGAGAAAATTCAGTGCCGAAAATGACAAAAAGCCACGCTTAAACGTGGCTTTTTGTTTGAATAGATCCCGAAAACACTCACCAAGGCATCGCACCTTACTCATAACTGAGCCGTCCTATGATCGATTTCATCGGGTTGCCATAGGTTATGATCAGATTATGACTATAAATTACGGAAAAGTCAAACCTTGTCAAAAAAACGCTCTAAAGTGCATTTTAAGACATTTTCAACCAAAAGATATTAAAACATAGCCAAATCGTTTTCTAACGCCCTACGGTTGTTAAATCCGCATTAAACGCTAAAACAAGTTTTAACGTTCACTGCGGATTGCCAAATTTAGTCTTTTCTCCGATAAATACCTTGCTAAGAAACAAAAAATAGGGCTGAAAGCCCCAAAAAGAGCCGTTAGGCTCTATATTTTTATTATTTTAGTTTTTAATTGTTTTCGGTTATGTCAGTTCCTTATATATCAAGGCTTGCGAGATTTATAAGACTACAAATTTCCTGTTATTGACTACTTTACAAAATGATATTGTAGTCGTATTATGAACTACAATATCTTTACCGTTGTAGCTTAACGCAGGAAATTTGTAGTTTTATGGAAACTAACCTAGTTGTAGTAAAGGCTAACAGCCTTATTGAAGCCAGTTATAGATTAAGTATTGATGAAGTACGGATTTTAGCTTTGACGATTGGAACAATGGATCCAAGTCAAAGCTAAAAGCTAAAAGCCTTTGATTTTACCGTGGCTGATTTTGTGCGTGAGTTTCCTGAAATTAGTATGGACAATGCCTACAAACAAATTCAAGCGGCAATTAAACGAATTTATGAGCGTAGTGTAAGAACCGAAGATAGCAACAGGGTTACAGAATTTCGTTGGGTATCTTCTCGGACATACTTCAAGAAAGAAGGTCGTTTTAGAATTGCAATGACTGATGAAGTTATGCCTTATTTAACTCAACTTAAAGGGCAATTCACACAATATCAGCTTAAAAATATCGCTTATTTTAATAGTGTTCACTCAATCCGAATTTATGAACTTATTACACAATATCGTAATGTTGGAAGTAGAGAAATCACGCTTGAAAATTTGAAAAAATGGTTACAGGTTGAAGAAAATTACTCTCGTTGGAATAACTTTAAAGCAAGAGTTTTAGAGCCTGCAATTACAGAAATTAACGATAAATCTGATTTGTTTATTGATATTGAGCAGATTAAACGTGGTCGAAGTGTTTACGCTCTAAACTTCACAATCAAGAGTAAGATAAATGCGGTCAAAACTGAATTAAAACGCCCTATATTTCCGCATAAAAACAAGTATGGGAAGTTTGTTTCACTGAACAAAGACAACCCTTAAATAAAGCAAGCCGTAGCCTGCATAAATTTCCAAATTCACAGGTAGGGTGCGTGCCTCAAGTACGCACGCGGTTTTTTCGGTTTATTAGACGGTCTCAGTACCCTAGAATCTCGACGGAGAGAGTAAGTGCATGGCCTCTTTCGGTAACACTTTCGGTGTTCTCATTCCTAAACCAGCCGCCCCAGCCATGGTGTCTCAAGGCTCTGCCAATCCACCCGAGCCGCTGACCAATGCAGCCGGTCCGGTGGATGTGATAGAAATGGTTGCCGATGTTGCTTCCGCTGCCCTTTCCATCGTTGCGTCTGATTCCGCTGCAGCCGATGCAGTTGATGCCATATCCGAACTGGTTTCCCTTGC
>NZ_JAGTUI010000061.1:0-6444 GCF_018224585.1 Neisseria sp. Marseille-Q1983 | reverse complement strand
CGCGGGTCGCCGAAGAGGTGGTATTTGCCTCCGGGTTCGTAGTGCTGCCGTTGGGTGTTATCGGTAATGAACGGGTCTTGCGCCAAGTCCGCCGCGAGGGCGGGCTGTATGAGTGCGGCCGCCGCTACGGCGCAGGCGGCAAGGAGGTTTGTTAGTCTGCGCAGCGGTTTCACGGTTTATCCTCCTTTGCGGCGGTCATACCGATTGGTGTGTTTCAGGCGGCGGTAATGATGGGGACGCTGTGTTTGCGACAAAATATTTGTTTGGTTTTGAATGGGTTTGAGTGTAAAGGGATTTTACGGGTTTGTAAACGAAAGAGGCAAAAATGCCGTCTGAAAAACGAATATCGTTTCAGACGGCATTTTGATGAAAGATTTAGTTCTCAGGCAGCCCACCCCATTGGTTATCTTCGTTTACAGAAGCTTGACACCATAAAATAATCAACCAAATCCATCCAATAAGCGGAATAACTGAAATCAAATACCACCATCCAGATTTACCGGTGTCATGGAGTCGGCGGACACCAACGGATATTGTTGGAACAAGTACAGCAAGAGTAAAAAGAAAATATAAAATAGAGAAAATATCACCAAGACTCCTACTAACTTCGACCATTATCCCAATAACAAGTAAAATAGCTACCTCTGCAACTGTTCTAAACAGCAAAAACCCCCAAAATTCTCTTTTAGAAGCATGACCTGAAAATTGGGCATACCGTTTGGTCAATGCCTCCAAGAACAAAGCAAATAGAGAAAGCTGTCCGTTTTCATTGCGGGTTTGGGAGGCATTTTGCAGAACGGTTGCAACCCCTCCGGTCGAACTTGCACCCAAAGCTTTATAAACAGCTACCGCCTGCCCAGTTTCATCAACATCAAAATCGACTTTCATCCCTCGTGTTGGTACGCCCTGTTCTTTCCATTCTTCGTTTTTAAATGGATAGCGTTTGCCGTCCTCACTGCTAATCAAACCGCCAGCTTGAATCGAGAAATCTAAAATTTGACCTTTCATCGTTTTAAATTCCTTTAATTATTTATTTCCAAGATATATTCATCGTTTTCTTTGTTCTGCCACCTGATGGAATAAGTAATGTCCTTACTGATTCTCGTCGTGGTCAGTGTAGCAGAACACACCCTGATTCCTGCTTCATTATTAGCTGCAGTTTCCTCTACATCATCCAATGAAACAAACTGACCGATAAAGAACGATTTCTGGTTAACAATCTTCTTCACCAAACCTTCCGCCTCGCTGGAACCACATGAAGGCAAACCACTCATACAACCCGTCAATAACATTGCCGGGAGAACTCCGGCAAAAATACCATTTCTGATTTTCATCTCTTATCCAAAAATAAGTGAGGTTTAAAAATAAAGTACAGTAAAACTGTATTAAGTATTGCATTAAAATATTTTTAGTCAATAAATACATTAATACAATTTAAAAAGAGTCTGCCTGTCTCTAAGATTCATTTCATGAACATTAGTCACGCAATCAGATTCTTAAGGAAACAAAAGGGATGGACTCAGCAGCAGCTTGCTGATTTTGCCAATACCTCAAAAAGTAATATTTCCAATCTTGAAAACGGCAACCAAGGGTATAGCGAATCTATCCTAAAATATCTGTCAGAAGCCTTGGACTGCCCCGTTTCGTCTATTTTTCTATTGGCAGAAAGTTTAGAAAGACAGCAAAACAATACCGCAACAAATATGGAAGATATGCCCATCGAACTTATCTTCATGCAACTCCCCACGCCTTTGCAGCAGTCGTTCAAATCCCTCATGATTCAGACATTGAAACAGACTTCTCTATAAAAGGATTAATTACCCAATATTTCAAAATACAAAAATGCCGTCTGAAAAGCGGAACGAGCTTTCAGACGGCATTATTTTTTTCTGTTTGACGGCCTCAATCCAAAATCTTGCCGACGATTTCGCCCACGTCTTTCGACAATCCTTCCTGCGCCCGAATGCGCTGCAATTCTTGTTTCACCAAGTTTTTGCGGTGCGGCTCGAGCTTGTTGCAGAGGTTGAACGCCTGCACTAAGCGGGCGGCGACCTGCGGGTTGAAGCGGTCGATTTCGATGACTTTGCCGGCGATGAAGCGGTAGCCGCTGCCGTCTTCTGCGTGAAAATGCGGGACGTTACGGCTGAAGCTGCCGATGAGCGAGCGGGCTTTGTTGGGGTTTTCGAGGCTGAATTTAGGATGCTGCAAGGCGGTTTGAACCTGTTGCAGGGTGTCGCTGCGGCGGCTTGAGCCGACGAGGGCGAAATATTTGTCCATCACCAGCGCGTCGTCTGAAAACTTGTCGGCAAACTGCGCCAGCAGGCGGTTGCGCGTATCGCTTTCGTTGCCGTTGACGGCGGACAGGATGCCCCATTCGTGGGTCATGTTTTGCGCCATTTCACCGTATTTTTCGGCAACGGTTTCGATGTGCGCGGGGTCGGCGCGCAGGACGAAGGCGCGGCAGACATTGCGCAGCGTGCGCCAGCCGGCGGCTTCGGGGCTGTACTCGTAGCTTTGGTTTTCCTGCTTCGCCGCCTGACGGTTCAATTCGTGCCATTTCGGCAGGAAGTGGACGGCAAGGGTATCCAACAAGGCTTCGCGCGCCTGATGGTAACGCAGCGGGTCAATGTTTTCCGCGCCGTCCCACAGTTCGGCTTCAGACGGCACGCCCAAAAGCAGGGCTTTGAAGGCGTTGTCCAAGAGGTCGTCTGAAATGACTTTTTCGACGGCAGCAAGCAGTTTTTCGTGTTTCGGCAACTCGATGCCGTCTGAAAGCGCGGCAAGGTTGGCGGCGACGGCGCGGCAGTAGAGCGTTTGCGCGGCTTCCCAGCGTGTGAAGGCGTCGTTGTCGTGGGCGAGCAGGAGCAGCAGGTCGTCGTCGCTGTACGGATAGTTCAGATGCACCGGCGCGCTGAACCCGCGCAACAGCGAGGGAACGACGGCTTCGGTTACGCCTTCGAGCGGGAAGGTCTGTTCGGCTTCGGTCAGCAGCAACACGGCTTCGGTCGTGCGTTTGCCCTGATAATCGAATGCCACCGCTTCGCCGTTGCGGTTCAGCAGCCCGACTTTGACGGGAATCATCATCGGCTGCTTGTCCGCCATATCAGGCGTGGGCGGCACGGTTTGTTTAATGGTTAACTCAAAAACATTGTTTTTCAGACGACCTTCTGCTTCCAAAACGGGCGTACCCGCCTGGCTGTACCACAAGGCGAACTGGTCGAGATTGATGCCGTTCGCGTTCGCCATCGCCGCGCGGAAATCGTCGCAGGTAACGGCTTGCCCGTCGTGGCGTTGGAAGTAGAGCTTCATGCCTTTCTGGAAGCCCTCTTCGCCGAGCAGGGTGTGATACATCCGCACCACTTCCGCGCCTTTTTCATAAACGGTCATGGTGTAGAAATTGTTCATCTCCTCATAGCTGGTGGGGCGCACCGGATGGGCGGTCGGGCCTGCGTCTTCAGGGAACTGGTGCTGGCGCAGCAGGCGGATGTTTTCAATGCGGCGTACGGCGCGGCTGGCGCGGTCGCCGGAAAACTCTTGGTCGCGGAACACGGTCAACCCTTCCTTCAGCGAAAGCTGGAACCAGTCGCGGCAGGTTACGCGGTTGCCCGTCCAGTTGTGAAAATACTCGTGTCCGACCACGGATTCGATGCCTTCGAAATCGGTATCGGTGGCGGTGCGGCTGTCGGCGAGGACAAACTTGGTGTTAAAAATGTTCAACCCCTTGTTTTCCATCGCGCCCATATTGAAATCGCCCACGGCGACGACCATGAAAATATCCAAGTCGTATTCCAAACCGAAACGCGTTTCGTCCCACTTCATCGCGTTTTTCAAGGATTCCACGGCAAAGCCGACCTTGGGCTTGTCCGCTTCGGTGGTGTAAAACTCGATTTTGACGTTTCTGCCGCTCATGGTGGTGAAACGGTCTTCCGTCACCGCCAAGTCGCCCGCGACCAAAGCAAACAGATAGCTCGGTTTGGCAAACGGGTCTTCCCATTTCACCCAATGGCGGCCGTCTGAAAACCCGCCGCCGTCGATTTTGTTGCCGTTGGAGAGCAAAACGGGATAGCGTTTTTTGTCCGCGACGATGGTGGTCGTGAACTTGGACATCACATCCGGACGGTCGATGTAGAACGTGATTTTGCGGAAGCCCTCCGGCTCGCATTGGGTAAACAGGTTGCCGCCGGAAGCATACAGCCCCATCAGCGATTTGTTTTCCGCCGGCAGAATTTCGGTTTCCACTTCGACGGTGAAGCGTTCGGACGGCACGCCCGCAATCGTCAGCGTCTCGCCTTCCAACACATAATCCGCCGCCACGCCGTTGATTTTGACGGACAAAAGTTTCGCCGAACCGTCCAACACCAGCGGCTCTCCTATCCTCTGTGGCTCGACCATCAAACGGGATTTCACGACGGTTTGCGGTTCGGCAATATCGAAATGCAGGTCGGTTTCGAGAATGCGGTAGGCAGGCGTTTGGTAATCTTTCAGATAACGGACGGTTTTGCTCATTTTTTTCTTTCAATATTGTTTGGTTTGACTGGAAAAGGCTTCAGACGGCATGGGCGCATCCCGCGTATGCCGTCTGAAGCCGCAACGGCGGCACGGGCGCACCGCCGGACAACCGGTTTGAATTTCAATCTTTATTCCCACGCGCGGACAAACTCTTCCCAATGCGGCTTTTCCCCGACTTGTGCGGACAGGTAATTCCGCATCCGTTTGATTTCCATTTCGTATTCGTCCGCGTCCATCCTGCCGCTGACCAGGCAGAAACGCAGATACATCAAATAAGTATTCACGGCATCGGTTTCGCAATAATTGCGGATTTCCTTCAGCCTGCCCGCGTGGAACGCCTCCCACACCTTGCTGCCGTCCATACCCAATTTACCCGGAAAACCGCACAGTTTCGCCATATCGTCCAGCGGCACATTCGCCCTCGGCTGGTAAAGCGCGAGCAAATCCATCAAATCGCAATGGCGTTGGTGGTAACGGCTGATGTAGTTGTTCCACTTGAAATCGCGGCTGTCGCCGAAATCGCCATCGCCCATATCCCAATAGCGCGCGGCGTTGATGCCGTATATCAGGGAGCGGTAATGCAGAACCGGCAGGTCGAAACCGCCGCCGTTCCAACTGACCAGTTGCGGCGTATGTTTTTCAATCAATTCGAAAAATTTGGCGATAACCACTTCCTCGCCGTCATCCATCTCGCCGATTGTACCGACATGGACTTTATCCTGCCCCCAACGCATGCAGCACGAAATCGCCACAACCTGATGAAGATGATGCTGCATAAAATCTCCGCCCGTCTGAGCACGGCGTTTTTGCTGGGCAAACAGCACCACTTCGTCGTCGGGCAGCGAGGACGGCAGCTCGTACAATGTTCGGATACCCTGGACATCAGGTACGGTTTCAATATCGAAAGCCAAAATCGTATTCATGGCAGTACCTTGCATTCAAAAACAGACTTGCGCCTATTGTGTCATTAAAAGGCAGATAAAAAAAGAGGCAACCCCCCACAGGATTGCCCCAATACCTCAAATCAGAGATTTACGCTTCACAAACAATACAGGCTTTCGCCTGCGGCTTTGCCCGCGTAGCTCAACTCTACGCCGACAAACTTTTGTTTCACCGTTTCCGATGAAACCCCGACCAATCGCAAGACTGACCGGAAAATCCTTTCAGACGGCATTTCCTGCCTGTCGTGTAATTCCATGTAGCGAAATGTACGCCATTTTCTACGCTTTGCCAAGCATTTTTTACAATATAAATGTCAAAACATTAATTTTATAAAATTGCTGAAAATATTAAATATATGGATTTTTATTTTTTATATTTCAATAAATATAAATTTAATTTTGATTTATATTTAAATTTAAGCATAAAATGTCAAATATTAAAGGAAACATGAAAGGCATATATTAAATATTTATTTATAACGCTATGTTTTTAAAGAAAATTAATTTTAATATATTAACTAGATTGTCTGCATATATTCATAGGTTTGCGGTATTTCTTCCAAAACCTGCTTCGAATTTCCCGACCAAGTCTTAAAAATATTGTTTTTGAGATACTTAAATAGCAGCGATTATCAAATGAAATCTGTTCATATAATCTGCCATTTTGCATTTAAAAAAACAATCAGGAGTTTCGACTCGAAATGCCTGATATGTTTTGTAATTTTACGTAGTCAGTAAAAATCGGGGCTGCCTTCCGGACGGGTTTTAAAACGCTTGTGCAGCCAAAAATACTGCTCGGGATGTTCGCGCACGCGTTCCTCGATAAAACGGTTCATGCGCTGCGCGTCGGCTTGCGCATCTTCACTCGGAAAGGATTTCCAAGCCGGGTAGAAATGCAGTGTAACTGTATTGTCTGCCTCGCGGACGGGAATGGCGGGTATCACTTTTGCATTTGCAAGCGCGGCAATGCGGCTCAATCCGGTAATCGTTGCCG
>NZ_JAGTUI010000060.1:0-8354 GCF_018224585.1 Neisseria sp. Marseille-Q1983 | reverse complement strand
ACCGACGATCCGGACAACTTCAGCATCCTCAGTATTGCCGACATCACCAAAACCAACCCTGAAACCGCCGCACTGCTCTCACAACCCGAAGGCAGCGCATGGGAGCTTGCCGAAGACGGCACATTCCAAACCGTCGCCGACTGGCAACCTAAGGACTGACCCTTCAGACGGCATTCCGAAACCTCCGAATACCAAAGGAAACCCCCAATGAACACCATCGCCCCCAACCTCGACGGCAAACACCTCCGCATCGGCATCGTACAGGCACGCTTCACCAACGAAATCGGCAGCGAAATGCTCAAAGTCTGCTGCCGCACCCTCCAAGAATTGGGCGTGGCAGACGAAAACATTACCGTCGCCACCGTACCCGGCGCACTTGAAATCCCCATCGCGCTGATGAACCTTGCCTCTTCCGAAAAGTTTGACGCACTGATTGCCATCGGCGTCGTCATCCGTGGCGAAACCTACCATTTCGAGCTGGTTTCCAACGAATCCGGAGCAGGCGTCAGCCGCGTCGCACTCGACTACAACATCCCGATTGCCAATGCCGTCCTGACCACCGAAAACGACGCACAGGCAATCGAACGGATTGAAGAAAAAGCCTCGGATGCCGCCAAAGTCGCCGTGGAATGCGCCAACCTCGTCAACCTCCTGCTCGAAGAACAGTTTGAAGACGAAGAATAACAAACAGGGCGTACACCGATGCGCCCTTTCCGTTTCAGACGGCATACTGTGCCGCCCAACCGTTTCAAGGAAAAATCATGAAAACAGCCCGCCGCCGTTCCCGCGAGCTTGCCGTACAAGCCGTTTACCAATCCCTTATCAACCGCACCGCAGCACCCGAGATTGCTAAAAACATCCGCGAAATGTCAGACTTTGCCAAGGCAGACGAAGAATTGTTCAACAAACTTTTCTTCGGCACGCAAACCAATGCGGCAGAGTACATCCGACAAATCCGCCCGCTGCTCGACAGGGACGAAAAAGACCTCAACCCCATCGAACGCGCCGTCCTGCTGACCGCCTGCCACGAGCTGTCCGCCATGCCCGAAACGCCCTACCCCGTCATTATCAACGAAGCCATCGAAGTTACCAAAACCTTCGGCGGTACGGACGGGCACAAATTCGTCAACGGCATCCTCGACAAACTCGCTGCCCAAATCCGCCCCGACGAGCCCAAACGCCGTTGATACTCCGGAAAATCCGAATCGGAAAATACACAAATGCCGTCTGAAAAACCTTTCAGACGGCATTTTGTTTGACCGTTCGATCAATGTTGGCCGGTTTGGTTTTTGACGGCATCGACCACTTTGCCGACGCCATCGGCCAGTTGGTAGGCTTGGGCACCGGCGTCATCTGATTATTTTGAAATTGCCATTTCAATGACTTGCTCAACATAGTTGTTTTCCAAATCAATTACGTCTCCTTTTCTTTGTTTTGATATTTTTAATTCGTCATACGCGTAAAAAATAGCAATTTTTTTCCCTTCACAAAATAAATGTCTGTCGGATTTATTCATCATATACATACTTTCATTCCTTACGATGCCTTCACCATCTATAAAACTAAAACTATTCGGTATATTTCTTCGTTCCATTCCCGCTTCATATATTGACGATATCACTCCGGAAACGCTTCTGGTGATAATCTGTCCGGAATCAATATTACTCCACCATTCCTCTGATGCAAATAAGCCTTTGTCTTTTTTGATGCCAAAGATACTTTCGTCATTTAATGATAATAATCTTGTCTTTTCAATAAATTCTTTTTCTCTTTTCATGACTTTTTTAAAATCATAAACCAAATACATATCATCATCTAAATTTAAATAGCTCATTTTATATCTCCAATTTTTTCAAAACTGCACCGTCCAGCCGATTTCGCCGCCCGCGCGCATCGGGACAAGTTCGCCATCGCCGTAGGGAACACTTGCGGGG
The DNA here is from genome assembly GCF_018224585.1 of Neisseria sp. Marseille-Q1983. NCBI lineage: Bacteria > Pseudomonadati > Pseudomonadota > Betaproteobacteria > Neisseriales > Neisseriaceae > Neisseria > Neisseria sp. Marseille-Q1983. The sequence continues at coordinate 6,420 of NZ_JAGTUI010000060.1, read as the reverse complement.
ACGGTTTGGCTTTGTTTGACGAGGGTAATCGTGTCGGTATTTTCGGGAATGCCGTAGAACCTTGCGCCGTTTTTTGAGGCGAAGGCTTCGAGTTTGTCCAACGCGCCTGCTTTTTCAAACACTTCGGCGTAAAGCTCGATGGCGGTCATCGCGCTGAACATACCGGCGCAGCCGCAGGCGTTTTCTTTGGCGGATTTGGCGTGCGGCGCGGAATCTGTGCCGAGGAAGAATTTGTGCGCCTTATCGCCGGTAACGGCGGCGACCAATGCCTGACGGTGGGTTTCGCGTTTGAGTACGGGCAGGCAGAAATGATGGGGGCGCACGCCGCCGACCAAGAGATCGTTGCGGTTGAGCAGGAGATGTTGCGGGGTCACGGAGGCGGCAACGTTGTCGCCCGCTTCCAAAACAAGGCGGGCGGCTTCGGCGGTGGTGATGTGTTCGAACACGACTTTAAGATTCGGCACTCGCGCCAAAACGGGTTTCATCACGAGCTCGATAAAGGCGGCTTCGCGGTCGAAAATGTCGATTTCGGGGTCGGTTACTTCGCCGTGAACGAGGAACAGGATGTCCTGTTTTGCCATTTCTTCCAAAACGGGGATGAGTTTGAACAGGTCGGTTACGCCGGAATCGGAATTGGTCGTCGCGCCTGCGGGGTAGAGTTTGAAGGCGACGATGCCGGCGGCTTTGGCTTCGCGTACAAGTTCGGGCGTGGCGTTATCAGTCAAATAAAGCGTCATCAACGGCTCAAACGCGCTGCCTTCGGGCAATGCCGCCATGATGCGCGCTTTGTAGGCAAGCGCGTCGGCTACGCTGACGACGGGCGGTTTGAGGTTGGGCATGATGACGGCGCGCCCCATCTGGCGGGCGGTATAGGGTGCAACGGCTTTGAGCGCGTCGCCGTCGCGCAGGTGCAGGTGCATATCGTCGGGTCGGACAATGGTCAGGGTTTGCATGGTTGTTCCTTTTTAGATTTTTGGTTTCCAGACGGCATGCCGACTTTATGCCGTCTGAAGTCAGGGGAGAATTAGGGGTTTCCCGTTGTGGGAACGGTGCGTCAGGTTCAAAACTGCCTGTACGGGTAAATCCGGGGAATCGGCGGTTTGGGCGGTCAATACGGTTTCTTCAGGGCTGCCCGCTTCCCGCCAGGCATAGCTGACTTGGCGGATTTCAAACGGTGCCTGCACCGACTGTTCTGCCCTTAATTCCAAATTTTTATTTTGCGGCGGATGTCGGACAAGCCCTGAGAAATGTTCCAAAAGTGCGGCAGCGTCAGCATATTTGGCTTTAACACTGCAACTGTTGTCACTCAGGCTCAGATAATAGATACCGCCATCCTGTTCAAGCATCCACAATGCCCGTGCATCGGGCTCTGCAACAGCGGGCGGCAGATGGGACAGGTCTTCCTTTCCGACAGGGACAAAATGTCCGACAGCGGCAAACTTGGAAACCGGTTCAAAACCGCCCTGCGTCGATACGCAGGCATTCCGGAACAAATCGACGGCAATGCGCGCAAAGCCTTGTCGATCTTCATCGGAAGGTTGATTTTTGGCACTGCATGCAGCAAAAATAAAAGTTACAAACAACACAATCGGGCGGATTATCTGCATTTCAGACGGCATTTATTTGTGTTGGACGACCAACCTGAATACGCCGTCCTGCTCCGAAGCATCCAGCAGCACATGACCGGTTTGGCGGCAAAAAGCCTCAAAATCCCCGGGCGCGCCGCCGTCGGTTGCCAGAACGGTCAACACGTCGCCCTGCTGCATTTGCGCCAAAGCCTTTTTGGCACGCAAAATAGGCAAAGGGCATTTCAGCCCGATAACGTCCAAAGTTTCGCTGTTCATGTTCCGATACCGGTTAAAAGTTTAAATAAAGCCGAATTATACCCCACTTGCTTGCAGCCCTCCCTACCAACCCATAAAATAAAGCCGTTTTCAACTTGGAGAAATCTATGCGCCGCGCCATCCTTCTGATTCTGACCCTGACTGCCGGCACGTCCCTTGCCACCAGCTTCAGCCAAAAAGACACGCCGATCAACACCCGCTACCGCGAAACGCCCGAAGAAGCCACCGCCCGCGAATTTAAAGAACATACCGCCGAACTGCCGCCGCTGCCCGATACGCACTCGGACGGCTGGTTCGACATTTATGTGGATGAAAATTACGGCAAACAGCCGAAAATCCTGCTCGACAGCCTGCAAATTATGCCCGCGCCCGACGGCAGCATCCGCTACATTCTCAATATCCGCTCCGACAAAGGCTACGACAACCTGACTGCCGAAGGCATATTCTGCGCCCGCTCATCCATCCGTTTCGGCAACGACAAACTTTCCTCCTACAAAGTATTCGGATACGGCGATACGGTCAACCGCCGTTGGATACAGCCTCGAAATACCGAATGGAAACCGATAGGCGGTGCATTAAGCCGCAACGACGCATTACGCGCCGTGCTGTATGCGGCATTCTGCGAAGACGGCATACCGACCGACACGCACGGCCTGATACAACGTCTGAAAGAACGTGCCGGACATTATGCGCCATCGATGAAACAACACTCCAAATAAACCGGATATAAAAATGCCGTCTGAAACAATTTTCAGACGGCATTCGCATTATCAGGCATTATGCGGCGGCAACTTTGTCCTGACGGAGCAACAACGTAATCAAACTGCTGATTCGCTGCTTCATCTCACGCCGGTCGACAATCTGGTCGATCGCGCCTTTTTCCAGCAGGAACTCAGCACGCTGGAAGCCTTCCGGCAAGGTTTCCCGTACAGTCTGTTCAATAACGCGCGGTCCCGCAAAACCGATTAGGGCATTGGGTTCGGCCAATACGACATCGCCGAGGAAAGCAAAGCTGGCGGATACGCCGCCCATGGTCGGATCGGTCAATACCGATATAAACGGCAGGCGTTTTTCCGTCAACAAGTGCAGCGCGGCACTGGTTTTCGTCATCTGCATCAATGAGTTCACACCCTCCTGCATACGCGCACCGCCGGAAGCCGCCACACAGACGAACGGACAATTGTCAGCAACCGCCCGACGGATACCTTGTACGAATCGTTCGCCCACAACCGAACCCATCGAACCGCCGATAAAGCGGAACTCAAACGCAGCAACCACAACGGGCAGGCCGTTCATCTTGCCTTTCATTACCACCAAAGCATCATCTTCCCCGGTCAGCTTGCGTGCCGCACTCAAACGATCCGGATATTTTTTGCTGTCTTTAAACTTCAAAGGATCGGTCGGTTTGACATTTCCGGCAACCTCCTCTCTGCCATCCTCATCCAAAAGCAGATTCAGGCGTTGTCGTGCCGACAACGGATTGTGGTGGTTGCATTTCGGACAAACCTGATTGTTCTGCTGCAACTCGGTAGAATAAACGGTTGCCGAACAAGACGGGCATTTGTGCCATAGACCCTCGGGAACATTGGAAGAACCGTCTTTTCCGCGATTCTTGATTTTGGGTGGCAGAATTTTATCTAACCAGCTCATGGACAACTCCTAAAATATTCAGGATAAGGAACCGCCGTCAGCGCACGGCATCCTTCAACTCTTTTACCAAAGCACCGACGGCGGCAGCCTCGTTGCCTGTATTGTTTTCGATTTCTTTCACAATCCGGCTGCCAACAATAACTGCGTCGGCAACCCGACCGATTTTGCGTGCACTTTCCGCATTGCTAATACCGAAACCGACACCGATGGGAATATCTATATACTGACGCAAATGCTCTATTCTACTCGAAACTTCATCCGTATCCAAACTTGCCGCACCCGTGACCCCTTTGAGCGATACATAATAGACGAAACCACCTGCAAATTGTGCAATGGTCTTAATGCGCCCTTCAGTCGTTGTAGGTGCAATCAGGAAAATACAGTCAACCCCGTTGCCTTTCAGCTCGCGATATAAAGAATCGATGGTTTCAATGGGGGAATCCACTGTCAACACACCATCCACCCCCGCCTTTGCGGCTTCCTGAGCAAACTCCCGATAACCCATCTTATGTATGGGATTCAAATACCCCATCAAAACAACTGGCGTTTGAGTATCGGTTTCACGAAACCTTCTGACAACATCCAAGACATCGCGCAGAGAAACACCGTTTACCAACGCCCGTTCCGCCGCACGCTGAATAACCGGCCCGTCTGCCATCGGGTCGGAAAAAGGCACACCCAACTCTAAAATATCCGCACCATTTGCAACCATACTGTGCATTATTGCCAAAGTTGTCCGAATATCGGGGTCGCCCACCGTAATATAGGGAATCAATGCCTTTCCGCCATCCAAAGCGGCAAAAGCCTGCCGGATTCTGCTCATTTGTCTCTTCCATCCTATCGGCAAATATGCCGTAAAACACAATCAGTAAATTTTTCCCAGTATAACATTTGCGGTATGGATAGGCGAATACGGCAAACAGAAACCGCGTAGATCAGAGCCGCCGTTTGAACGAGGCAGAAATAAACGGCAAGCATCTCGGATTAACAAAATTCAAAATCAAGACAGGGCAATACCATACTGGTTTTGTCAACCCGCTATAAAATTGCATAAAAAAATAGACGCTGTAAAACACAGCGTCTATTTTTTTATCTGGCGGAGTAAGAGGGATTCGAACCCTCGATGCAGGTTGACCCCACATGCTTCCTTAGCAGGGAAGTGCCTTCAGCCTCTCAGCCATTACTCCTAAGGAAAGCAGAATTGTAATTAACTTTGTTGATACCGTCAAGAAGAAACAGGAAGTATAAATATCAGCATCTTGAAATTAAATAATATTTACCTCATTAATACTAGCAATCGGCGTTTCTCAAAACAAAATATCCTTATATATTGCGTCCCATCAGAGGGGCGCATTACTTTTCTTATCAATCAAATCCTCATAAAAAATGCTTTTGGGCATCTTGCTTAGCTTCCTGAAACCACGCGTCTTCAGGAAAACGTGCAAGCGCGGCATCCAATGTTGACAGTAGGTTTTGCGACAGGGCTTTGGTCAGGTATTCCTCCTCGTTGGCTTCTGCCGCTTTATCGGGCTGTTGTGCCAAACCGTCGGCACGGGCTTTGTGTCCGTGTGCCAAATAGTTGAGGGCGGTAATTTTTTGCGCCCAAAGCTGCGGTATGTCGGGATTGTCTTCAATCATGACGGAAAGGATGGATACGGCGGTCGCCAGCCTGCCACCGTTCATTCTAAGGTCGAGGGAACGGTTGGGCGGCAGGGTGCTGAGTGTTTCTGCCATTCTGAACCAAAATTCGCCGCTAGCTTCGTCGGGTGCGTTCAATTTGAGCATTTCATAGTGAACCTCCTGATCATCGTTTTGCACGAGACCCCATACTTCGGCAAGGATTTTCTGTTCTTCACGACTCAAGTGTTGCCATTTTTCAATATGTTGCTGCATATCTTTTCCCTTTGAACCTGTTTTATACGGTCTGAAATACGGCGCGGACCCTGTCCAAATCTTCCTGCGTATCCACACCGGCGGCGGGGGCTTCTTTGGCGGTTTCGACGGCGATGGGGTAGCCGTGCCACAGGACGCGCAGTTGCTCCAGCGATTCAATGGTTTCCAGCGGCGAAACGCTCATTTCGGTGTAGCGTTGCAGGAAGCCGACGCGGTAGGCGTAGATGCCGATATGGCGCAGGACGGCGGTTTCAGACGGCATTTCGCGTTTTCCGGCACGCATTGCATCGCGCGGATAGGGAATCGGGGCGCGGCTGAAGTAGATGGCGTTGTGGTTTTTGTCGAGGACAACTTTGACGGCGTTGGAATTTATCAATTCATCGAAATCGTGCAATTCGTGGGCGGCGGTTGCCATTTGGACGTTGTTTTCCACCAAGACTTCGGCAGTGCGGTCGATGAGTTCGGGGGCAATCAGCGGCTCGTCGCCCTGTACGTTGACAACAATCAAATGCGGCGGCAGTTTCAGCGCGGCAGCGGCTTCGGCAAGGCGCGTCGTGCCGCTTTCGTGCCGGTTTGAAGTCATGACGACTTCGACGCCGTGCGCCTGACAGGCTGTCTGAATGTCGGGATGGTCGGTGGCGACGACGACGCGCGCGGCTTTACTTTTTGCCGCCTGTTCGGCAACGCGCACGACCATCGGTTTGCCGTGGATGTCCGCCAAGGCTTTTCCGGGCAGGCGCGATGAATCCAGCCGCGCCGGAATCAATACGACAAATTCGGTCATGCTTTGAGTTCCTCTTCGCTCAACGCTCGCGCTTCGTTTTCCAGCATATAGGGAATGCCGTCTTTAATCGGATACGCCAGCTTCGCCTGACGGCTCCACAATTCCTGTTTGTCCTGATGATATTCCAGCCTGCCTTTGGTAACGGGGCAGACGAGGATGTCTAAGAATTTTTTTTCCATAGGGTCTCTTTCGAGTTTATAGTGGATTAACAAAAATCAGGACAAGGCGACGAAGCCGCAGACAGTACAA
>NZ_JAGTUI010000005.1:37813-73171 GCF_018224585.1 Neisseria sp. Marseille-Q1983 | reverse complement strand
AGAATCGTTCTCTTTGAGCTAAGGCGAGGCAACGCCGTACCGGTTTTTGTTAATCCACTATATTTGACGGTTTGGGCACGGAATGCCGAATCGCGGAGATTATATGCCTCATCTTGTTTTTTTAAAACGCTATAATATTTGTTTTCCGAACACGGCGGACTTGAGATGAAACTCGATATTTATGCTTTGCTGGAACGCGCCCTGCTTTCGGGCGACCCCGATGAAAAAGGACGGCTGACGGATGAGGCGTTTGCCGCCGTTCAGAACATGGACGGTGCTGAAACAAACGCGCCGCCGCTGGATTTCCCCCGCGCAGGGCGGCCGGACAAGCCGGTTTTGGTCGCGCCGTCACAACTGACCCCGCGCAAAATGAACACGACCGAAGGCTATGCGGCGATGCTGCACGCGATTGCGCATATCGAGTTCAATGCCGTCAATCTGGCTTTGGACGCGGCATACCGTTTCCGCACGCTGCCGTTTCAGTTTGTGCGCGATTGGGTGAAAGTGGCGAAGGAAGAGGTGTACCATTTCCGCCTGATGCGCGACAGATTGCGCGCTTTCGGCTTCGATTACGGCAGTTTCGAGGCGCACAACCATTTGTGGGATATGGCGTACAAAACCGCCTACGACCCGCTGTTGCGTATGGCGTTGGTACCGCGCGTGTTGGAGGCGCGCGGGCTGGACGTTACGCCGGGGATACGCGCGAAGGTGGCGCAGCGCGGCGATTCGGAAACCTGCGGCGTGTTGGACATCATTTACAGCGACGAAGTGGGACACGTCGCCATCGGCAACCATTGGTATCAACACCTTTGCCGCGAACGCGGTTTGGAACCGATTGCCCTGTTCCGCAGTCTGATTGCCCGTTACGATATGTTTATCTTCCGCGGCTATGTGAACATCGAAGCGCGGGAAAAAGCGGGCTTCAGCCGCTTTGAATTGGATATGTTGGAAGATTTCGAGCAGGGTTTGAAACAAAATAAACATGCCGTCTGAAACCCCGAATCCGGATTTTCAAACGGCCTCTGCTGAGGAACATTATGTTTCACCATCACGAACACCATCATCACACACACGCCCACACGCATACCGCCAACAAAAAAGTATTGCGCGTGTCGTTCATCATCATCGCCGCCTTTATGCTGCTGGAGGCGGCCGGCGGCCGGCTGACCCACTCGCTCGCGCTGCTTTCCGACGCTGGGCATATGTTCGGCGACGCGTTTTCCTTGGGCGCGGCATTGTGGGCGTTCAAACTCGGCGAAAAAGAAACCACGCTGCAAAAAACCTTCGGCTACAAACGTTTTGAAATCCTCACCGCCATGTTCAACGGCTTGTCGCTGGTGGTCATCGCCGTAATGATTTTCTACGAAGCCGTCAAACGCCTGCTTTATCCGCCCGAAATCGCCACGCCGGGGATGCTCGTCATCAGCATTATCGGACTGCTGGTCAACATCGGCGTGGCGGTTTATATGCTGAAAAACAGCGACACCGAAGCCAACGTCAATATGCGCGGCGCGTATCTGCACGTTTTAAGCGACCTTCTCGGCTCGGTCGGTGCGATTGCCGCCGCCGTACTTATGATGGCGTTCGGCTGGAAATGGGCGGATCCGCTCGTCAGTATGTTCGTTGCCGCGCTGGTCGGACGAAGCGGCCGGAGCCTGCTCAAACAAACGCTGCACATCCTGATGGAGGGCACACCCGAAAACATCCGCACCGATGACCTGCTCGACGTTATCCGCAACACCGAAGGCGTAAAATCCGTCCACGACTTACACGTCTGGACGATTACAAGCAATATCAACGCCCTATCCTGCCACATCGTCGTGGACGGCAGCATAACCGTTGCCGAATCCGAACAAATCGCCTACCGCATCGAACACGGGTTGTCCCGCAAAAACATCGGACACTGCACCATCCAAATCGAAAGCGAACACCACCCGCATCCCGACAGCGTCTTGTGCGCCAACGAAACCGACGGCGCGCACCATTGCCGCCGTCAAACCCAAAGCCTTGCAGGCAAACCCATCGGAAAACCAAAGGAAGCCTTATGATACAAGCCGTATTGTTCGACCTCGACGGCACGCTCGCCGACACCGCCCCGGACCTTGGCGGCGCGCTCAACGCCGTGTTGCGCCGCCACAACCTGCCCGAAAAAAGCATCGCGGAAATCCGCCCGTATGCCGGACACGGTGCGGCAGGACTGCTCAAACTCGGCGCAGGCATCACGCCCGACCACCCCGACTACGCCCGGTGGCGCACCGAATACCTCGACGAATACGACCGCCGCTACGCCCAAGACACCGCCCTCTTCGACGGCGTGGACGAACTCATCGCCGAACTCGGCAGGCGCGGCATCCAATGGGGCATCATCACCAATAAACCCATGCGCTTCACCGACAAACTCGTCCCCAAACTCGGCTTTGCCGTTCCGCCCGCCGTCGTCGTCAGCGGCGACACCTGCGGCGAACCCAAACCAAGCGTCAAACCTATGCTGTATGCGTGCGGACAAATCCACGCCGTGCCGCAACACACACTCTACGTCGGCGATGCCGAACGCGATATGCAGGCGGGACGCAACGCCGGTATGACGACCGTCCTTGCCGAATGGGGTTATATTTCCGATGAAGACGATACCGACTCTTGGCAGGCGGACTACCGTATCCCCGCACCGATCGAACTAATCGGCCGCCTCACCAAAAAACAAGTATAAAAATGCCGTCTGAAAACCTTTCAGACGGCATTTCCTGCATTCCGGCATCTTTGTTTGAAAATAGGCAAAAATCCACATTAACCGGTCGAAAGAATCCGTCGGAAATCATCGAATTTTATTGTGCCCGCTTTCAATCTTCTTTATATGGCTGCTTAGATTTTTGGCAGCCCTGAAATCCGACGGGCTGCACGGTACGGGCAAGACATCGGATGTCGGCAGATAAATCAGCTTGATATGCCGCCTGCCCCGACCGTGAAAACGCCAATCGGGATTGGACTTGAGCAGGCCGGTTATCAGCCTTTGGACATCTTTATTTGACGAATATTTAATGGCGCAACTCCTGTGCAAGATGCCGATGAACAAAGTTTTGCCTGAATCTTAGGCAAAAACATCAAAACCTGCGCTTCAACTTGCACGCCTGAAGGATGTGCACGGCAAGCTCCTCCACCGATTTATCGGTCGTATTCGCAAACGGAATCCCGTGCCGTCTGAACATATTCTGCGCGTCCGCCACCTCGCTGCGGCAGGTATCGATACGCGCATAAGCCGAATTCGGGCGGCGTTCCTGACGGATGGCCTGCAAACGCTCCGGCTGGATGGTAAGTCCGAACAGCTTGTCTTTGTACGGTTTGACCATACGCGGCAGATCGACGGATTCCAAATCGTCGGGAATCAACGGATAGTTGGCGGCGCGGATGCCGTATTGCAACGCCAGATACAGGCAGGTCGGCGTTTTGCCCGAACGGGACACGCCCATCAAAATCACGTCCGCCTCCTGAAGGTTTTTATCGCTGACACCGTCATCATGGTTGAGCGAAAAATTGACCGCCTCCATACGCGCATCGTAACGTTGGGTATTACCGATACTGTGGTGTCCTTGCGTAGCGGCAACCGCCTCGGTGTTGAGTTCCTTTTCCAAAAGCCCGAGGAAAGTTTCAAAAAAATTGATATGGAAAGCGTCTGCCTGTTTGATAATTTCACGGATTTCATCATTGACCACGCTGACAAACGCAATCGGACGCTGCCCGCTTTCCTGCCGGCTGCGATTGACCTTATCCACCACCTCGCGCGCCTTGTCCGGCGTATCGACAAACGGGTGCGTATGGCGTTTGAACGCCACATTGCCAAACTGGTTCAACAAAGCCTCGCCGATATTTTCGGCCGTCAGGCCGGTGCGGTCGGAAATATAAAACACTTGGCGCGGACTGCCCATCGCCCCTCCTTAAATACAGGATAAAAATATCATCATAACAGCAGCGGCAGACAAAGGGGAAGCACCCCGCCGCCCCTACCTCGGATTACACCCCCAAAAAACAAATCATATTTTAAAACAAATTACCGAAAAACTATATTTCTTTAAAATAAAATTCCAAAAAAAGAAACCGAAAAAATACGGCACAAAACATTAACCTATTCAAAACCATCTGTTTTACAAAGGAAATACCTGAAAAAAACAATATGCCGCCCATCGATTTCAAACCGCTACACAGCCCGAACCCGCCATTTTTCAGACGGTGCCGCGATTGTCCGGGCAGATAAAAACGTGACAGCGGCGGAACGAATCGCTTAAAATAAGCACGCGGATTTGTTTCTTTTTTAACATATTTTGGATTGGACACACAAATGGCCGACAACTACGTAATTTGGTTTGAAAACCTGCGTATGACAGATGTTGAAAGTGTAGGCGGAAAAAATGCCTCGCTGGGCGAAATGATCAGTCAACTGACCGAAAAAGGCGTGCGCGTTCCCGGCGGATTTGCCACAACAGCCGATGCCTACCGTGCATTCCTCGCACACAACGGTCTGAGCGAACGCATTTCCGCCGCACTGGCAAAATTGGATGTCGAAGACGTTGCCGAACTGGCACGCGTCGGCAAAGAAATCCGCCAATGGATTTTGGACACGCCCTTCCCCGAACAGCTCGATGCCGAAATCGAAGCGGCATGGAACAAAATGGTTGCCGATGCCGGCGGTGCGGACATTTCCGTTGCCGTACGCTCTTCCGCAACCGCCGAAGACCTGCCGGACGCATCATTCGCCGGACAACAGGAAACCTTCCTGAATATCAACGGCTTGGAAAACGTTAAAGAAGCGATGCGCCATGTATTCGCCTCCCTGTACAACGACCGCGCCATTTCTTACCGCGTCCACAAAGGCTTTGAACATGACATCGTCGCCCTTTCCGCAGGCGTGCAGCGTATGGTGCGTTCCGACAGCGGCGCGTCCGGCGTGATGTTCACCCTCGATACCGAATCCGGTTACGACCAAGTCGTCTTTGTCACTTCATCCTACGGCCTGGGCGAAAACGTCGTACAAGGCGCGGTCAACCCCGACGAATTCTATGTGTTCAAACCCACGCTGAAAGCAGGCAAGCCCGCCATCCTGCGCAAGACCATGGGTTCGAAACACATCAAAATGATTTTTACCGACAAAGCAGAAGCCGGTAAATCCGTAACCAACGTCGATGTCCCCGAAGAAGACCGCAACCGCTTCTCCATTACCGACGAAGAAATCACCGAGTTGGCGCATTACGCACTGACCATCGAAAAACACTACGGCCGCCCGATGGACATCGAATGGGGACGCGACGGCTTGGACGGCAAACTCTACATCCTGCAAGCCCGTCCCGAAACCGTCAAATCCCAGGAAGAAGGCAGCCGCAACCTGCGCCGCTTTTCTATCAACGGCGAAAAAACCGTCTTGTGCGAAGGCCGCGCCATCGGTCAGAAAGTCGGACAGGGCAAAGTGCGCCTGATTAAAGATGCTTCCGAAATGGATTCCGTCGAAGCCGGCGACGTACTGGTTACCGATATGACCGATCCGGATTGGGAACCCGTAATGAAACGCGCTTCCGCCATCGTGACCAACCGGGGCGGACGCACCTGCCACGCAGCGATTATCGCGCGCGAACTGGGTATTCCTGCCGTTGTCGGCTGCGGCAATGCGACCGAATTGCTGAGCAACGGTCAAGAAGTTACCGTATCCTGTGCCGAAGGCGATACCGGCTTCATCTATGCCGGTCTGTTGGACGTACAAATTACCGATGTTGCTTTGGACAATATGCCTAAAGCACCTGTAAAAGTCATGATGAACGTCGGCAACCCCGAGCTCGCATTCAGCTTTGCCAATCTGCCCAGCGAAGGCATCGGCTTGGCACGCATGGAATTCATCATCAACCGCCAAATCGGTATCCACCCCAAAGCCTTGTTGGAATTTGACAAACAAGACGACGAATTGAAAGCGGAAATTACCCGCCGCATCGCCGGCTATGCGTCCCCTGTCGACTTCTACGTCGATAAAATCGCAGAAGGCGTAGCAACTTTGGCCGCATCGGTTTACCCGCGTAAAACCATCGTCCGTATGTCCGACTTCAAATCCAACGAGTACGCCAACTTGGTGGGCGGCAGCATCTACGAACCGCACGAAGAAAACCCGATGTTGGGCTTCCGCGGCGCGGCGCGTTATGTCGCCGAAAGTTTCAAAGACTGCTTCGCACTCGAGTGCAAAGCCTTGAAACGCGTCCGTGACGAAATGGGTCTGACCAACGTCGAAATCATGATTCCGTTCGTCCGCACTTTGGGCGAAGCCGAAGCAGTGGTTAAGGCATTGAAAGAAAACGGCTTGGAACGCGGCAAAAACGGCCTGCGCCTGATTATGATGTGCGAGCTGCCGAGCAACGCGGTATTGGCAGAACAATTCCTGCAATACTTCGACGGCTTCTCCATCGGCTCTAACGATATGACCCAGCTGACCCTCGGTCTCGACCGCGACAGCGGCTTGGTGTCCGAATCGTTTGACGAACGCAACCCTGCCGTCAAAGTGATGCTGCACCTTGCCATCTCCGCCTGCCGCAAGCAGAACAAATATGTCGGCATCTGCGGTCAAGGTCCGTCCGACCATCCGGACTTTGCCAAATGGCTGGTTGAGGAAGGTATCGAAAGCGTTTCCCTGAACCCGGATACCGTCATCGAAACTTGGCTGTATTTGGCGAATGAATTGAACAAATAATCAATGCCCATACCCCCGAGCCTGAAAAGCGCGGGGGTATTTTTTTCCAAGCAGCTCCGTTCAGACGGCATTTCCTGCCGATGCCCCGTCCGCGATAATATTTGACACCCACGCGCCGACTGCCTACAATTCCCCCTTCTCCGAGCAACCGGCAACGGTCAGCTTCTTCTTTCAGACGGCATCTGCCTGTCTTTTTCCTCTTCAAAATACATCATTATTATGCACGTCTCCGAATTACAAACCCTGCACATTTCCAAACTCTTAGAATTGGCGGAAGAACACGGCATCGAAAACGCCAACCGATTCCGCAAGCAAGACCTCGTATTTGCCATCGTCCGCCAGATGATGAAAAAAGGCGAGGGTTTCACCTGCTCCGGCACGCTTGAAATCCTGCCCGACGGTTTCGGCTTCCTCCGCAGCGCGGACACCTCCTATCTTGCCGGACCCGACGACATCTATGTCTCGCCCACCCAAATCCGCCGCTTCAACCTGCATACGGGCGACACCATCGAAGGAAGCGTCCGCGTCCCCAAAGACAACGAACGCTATTTTGCCCTAGTCAGGCTTGATACCATCAACGGCGACCACCCGGAAGTATGCCGCCATAAAATCCTGTTTGAAAACCTGACCCCGCTGTTTCCGACCGAACAGTTGAAGCTGGAACGCGACTTAAAGTCCGAAGAAAACCTGACCGGACGCGCCATCGACCTGATTTCGCCCATCGGCAAAGGTCAGCGCGCCCTCTTGGTTGCCCCGCCCAAAAGCGGTAAAACCGTAATGCTGCAAAACATTGCCCACGCCGTTACCGCAAACTATCCCGAAGTCGAACTCATCGTCCTCTTGATTGACGAACGTCCCGAAGAAGTAACCGAAATGAGCCGCTCCGTCCGAGGCGAAGTGGTTTCCTCCACCTTTGACGAGCCGGCGCAACGCCACGTCCAAGTTGCCGAAATGGTGCTTGAAAAAGCCAAGCGTATGGTGGAACACAAAAAAGACGTGGTCATCCTGCTGGATTCGATTACCCGCCTTGCCCGCGCCTACAATACCGTCGTCCCCACCTCGGGCAAAATCCTGACCGGCGGTGTCGATGCCAACGCGCTGCACCGCCCCAAACGTTTCTTCGGTGCGGCGCGCAACGTGGAAGAAGGCGGTTCGCTGACCATCATCGCCACCGCATTGGTTGAAACCGGCAGCCGTATGGACGATGTGATTTACGAAGAATTCAAAGGCACTGGCAATATGGAATTGCACCTTGACCGCCGTATGGCGGAAAAACGTCTCTTCCCCGCCATCAACATCAACAAATCCGGCACGCGCCGCGAGGAGCTGCTTGTGCCGAACGACCAGCTGCAACGTATGTGGCTGCTGCGCAAGTTCCTGCACCCGATGGACGAAATCGAGGCAGCCGAATTTTTAATCGGAAAAATCAAAGCCTCTAAAAACAACGACGATTTCTTCGAGCTGATGCGCGGAAAATAAACACATCATCGACATTAGGCGAAATGCCGTCTGAAACCTGAAAATCGGGTTTCAGACGGCATTTTTATGCATTTGCCGTTCCCTAACACTCAACGGCTGTCTTTCCACTGATAATATTTCGAGCCGAGGAAGGAACCGAGCTTTCTCAAAAACGGTTGGAGGATGATATTCGGCTGGCACAACTGCTCAAACGGCTTCAGACGGCATTCGTCCCCTAAAATTGCTTCTGCAACCGCCAAACCTGCAATACCCGTTATTGCCATACCATGGCCGGAATAACCTTGTGCATAAAAAACATTTTCGGCCAAACGTCCGAAATGCGGGACAAGGTTGGCGGTAATATCGCACTCCCCGCCCCACGAATACTCGATTCCGACATCGGCAAGCTGCGGAAAAACTTTAAGCATATCTTGGCGGACAAGCTCGGTCATACGCGCGGGATCGTCGATAAATTCATGGTCTTTACCGCCGAAAAGCAATCTGCCATCCGCACTAAGGCGGTAATAGTCCAAAATATGGCGGTTGTCGCACACAGCCATATTGTTGCGGATAAGCCCTTTTGCGCGCGCCCCCAAGGGTTCGGTGGCAATAATAAAGGTGCTGACGGCAATCGCCTTGCGTTCCAAAGGCTTGAATATCGGATTCAAACCGGCATAAGTATTGACGGCATATACCACATTTTTGCATTCGACACTGCCTTCGGGCGTGTAAACCAGCCAACCGTTTTGATGCGGTTCGATGCGTATCATGGGAGAATGCTCAAAAATCTGCGTACCGGCTTCGGCAACGGCACCGGCAACACCCAACGTGTAATTGAGCGGATGAAGGTGTCCGGACAAGGGATCGAACTGTGCGCCTTGGTACATATCGCTGTCGAGTTGCTGCTTCAGTTCAGTATTATCCCAAAGTTGATAATGAGTTGCACCGTAATATTTTTGGGCGTGTTCATGCCACTGCTGCAACTCTTCCCAATGCTGCGGACGGACGGCAACCGTGGCATAACCGCGCTGCCAATCGCAATCGATGGCATGTTTGCGGACGCGTTCGTCCACCAGTTCGACCGCCTGCAAAGACTGTTGCCAAAACCATTGCGCCTGCTCCAAACCGACCTGTTTTTCAATTTCCTCCATACCGCAGGCGTAATCGCTGATAACCTGCCCGCCACTCCGTCCCGATGCGCCGAAACCGATACGCGCGGCTTCCAAAACGACGGCTTCATGTCCGTGTTCCGCCAGCGGCAATGCTGTACACAAACCGCTCAAACCGCCGCCGATAATGCAGGTTTCGGTTTTCAGACGGCATTGAAGTTTCGGATAAACAGTATGAGTATTAACCGAACTGAAATAATAGGAAGGCAGATATTCTTGAAAATCAGGACGAATCATTATGTTTACTTTATCAGGTGTATTTTCAGACGGCATGATATGGTTTGCCGTACCATGCCGTCTAAACGGGAAATTACTTTAAGAAAACAGGCTGACCTGATAATGCGGTCAGCCTGCCCTGTCGGTCAATGCGCTTTCTCAGCAGCCAGTTTTTCCTGGCGGTAGGCTTCTGCCGCTTCTCGGTCACGCCTGGTCGCCTGCTTCATCATCCAATAATTGACGATGATGACCAATGTTCCGATGATGCCGATCAGGATGGTCGCCAACACGTTCATCTGCGGGTCGAGGCCCAGCTTGATTTTGGAGAAAATCACCTGCGGCAATGTAGAAGAACCAGGGCCGGACAGGAAGGAGGTAATCACCAAATCGTCCAGCGACAGGGTAATGCCGAGCAGGAAGCTGGAGGCAATCGCAGGCGCAATCAAAGGCAAAGTGATGACAAAAAAGATTTTCAGCGGGCGCGCGCCCAAATCCATTGCGGCTTCTTCGAGCGACTGGTCAAGCTCGACCAGCCGCGAACGGATGACAACGGTAATGTATGCCATGCAAAGCGTGGTATGTCCTAAGAAAATAGTGAAAAAGCCTCGATCAAAATAAAGCGATTGCAGTAATTCGCTACCTTGCAGGAACATCTGCACTTGAATAATCAGGAGCAGCATGGACAAACCGGTAATCACGTCAGGCATAACCATAGGTGCGGAAATCATACCGGCGAACAAGGTACTGCCACGGAAACGTTTGATACGCGCCATCGCGTAGCCCGCCAGCGTGCCCAAAACGACGGCAGCAAGCGAAGACACAACGGCAATCCGCAGCGACAGCCAAGCGGCTTCCAAAATGGTGTCGTTTTCCATCAGTGCGGCATACCACTTGGTCGAAAAGCCGCCCCAAACGGTAACGAGCTTGGATTCGTTAAACGAATAGACAACCAAAACGACCAGCGGGATATACAGAAACGCCAGCGACAGTGCCAACATCAGTTTCAGGAACCAAGATAATCGGGATTTTTGCATTATTTGGCTCCTTCTTCCAATTCGCGGTTTTCATAATGCTGGAACAGCGCAATCGGCACGACCAGCAGCGCGACCATCACGACGGCGACGGCGGAAGCCAACGGCCAGTTGTTTTGATCGAAGAATGCCTGCCACAAGACTTTACCGATCATCAGGTTTTCCGAACCGCCGACCAGCTCGGGAATGACGAACTCGCCGACAGCGGGGACGAAAACCAGCATCGAACCTGCAATAATGCCGGTTTTCGACAAAGGCAGGGTAATCGTCAAGAACGATTTGACCGGCCCCGCGCCCAAGTCGGAAGCCGCTTCGAGTAGGCGGTTGTCGAGTTTCACCAGTTGCGTGTATAGCGGCAGAATCATAAACGGCAGATAGGCGTAAACCATCACCAAATTGAGCGAAAAGGCATTGTAGAACAAATCCAAAGGCTCGCTGATAATACCCATTTTAATCAACATATTGTTGACGATGCCGTTATGTCCGAGCAGACCCATCCACGCATAGACGCGCAGTAGGAACGATGTCCAAAAGGGCAGCATAATGGCAAGCAGCAAACCATTGCGGACGGAAGGATTAGCACGGGAAATCGCATATGCTGTCGGATAACCGACCAACAGGCAAATCACCGTCGTCGTCAGCGCAGTCTTAATTGAAGACCAATAAGTCATCAGATAGATATTGCTGTTTTCACCGTCGCCGAAGGGATTCAGGGTATTCCAGAAATTTTGGAAAATATCGGCATAATTTTGGTAGCTGACAGCAATATTCAGACGACCCAAATCCTCATCTATCGTCGTTAAAGGAGTAAACGGCGGGATGGCGATTTCTTGTTCGGCAAAGCTGATTTTCAGCACGATGGCGAACGGAATCAGAAACAGCACCAAAAGCCAAATATACGGCACGGCTATGACCGCGCGCTGCCCCGGGCGGCGGAACAGTTTGTTTTTCAGTTTATTAAGGTTCATTGCATTCCCCTTAAATCAACGGAACAGTGGCGTAGGCTGGTTTTCCGGCCAGCTGATATAGACGGTTTCGTCCCAAGTTGGCGGCGTGATGTTGCGCACATACCAGTAAGGTGCAGGAACTTGGCTTTTGACGACGCGCCCGTTGCCGAGCTTGATATGGTAAATGGCAAAGCTGCCCAGATAGGCGATTTCCTTGACTGTGCCTTTCGCCCAGTTGTAATCGCCCAAATATTCGGGTTTTTCTTTATATAAATCAATATCTTCTGGTCGAATGCTAACCCAAAGGTCCTGCTCGCTCGGGCCACCCAAACCATGATCGATACGGACGTGATTTTCCAAACCTTCGCATTCGATAACGGCATAGTCGGCATGATCTTCAATCACCACACCGTCAAAGATGTTGGTTTCGCCGATAAACTCGGCAGTGAAGCGGCTGTTGGGGTAATCGTACACATCGCTTGGTGTGCCGACCTGCTGCAACTGACCGTCAGACATAATGGCGATGCGGGTCGCCATCGTCATTGCCTCTTCTTGGTCGTGCGTAACCATGATACAGGTTACACCAACCTGCTCGAGCGTATTGACCAACTCAAGCTGGGTTTGCTGGCGCAGTTTTTTATCCAATGCGCCGAGGGGTTCGTCAAGCAGCAGGATTTTCGGGCGTTTTGCCAAACTGCGCGCCAAAGCGATGCGCTGCTGCTGACCGCCAGAAAGCTGGTGCGGCTTGCGTTTGGCAAATTTGGTCATCTGAACCAGGCGGAGCATTTCTTCGACGCGCGCATCGATTTCGCCTTTAGGCATTTTGTCCTGTTTCAGACCGAAGGCAATGTTTTGCTCCACCGTCATATGCGGAAAAAGCGCGTAACTTTGGAACATCATATTGATGGGGCGATCATAGGGTGCAAGTTTGGTAATATCCTGACCATCAAGGATAATTTTTCCCTGATTGGGACTTTCCATGCCCGCCAGCATACGCAGCAGCGTAGATTTTCCGCTGCCGGAACTGCCCAAAAGGGCGAAGATTTCGTGTTGATAAATGTCCAAGTCGATGTTATCGACAGCGTAATTGTCACCAAACTTTTTCACCAAACCTTGGATTTTGAGATAAGGTTTGGTTGAAGACGCAGTGGTTGCGGTCATAATGGCAATACTCCAATAAAAAGACGAGTACCGGCAAAACGGATTTTCGAATGGGTGATAAAAAGCTGTTTGATTGCTGGCGGGAGTCGCAACGTCTGATGCCGTCTGAAACTCTTGTGAAGCGCACGGGCAGCATGAAATGGAACAGGATTCCAAAGAACTTTGTATTATATTAGTTTATGCGGTTTTCGGGCAATAAATATAGGTTTGAGCTTGTCGGAAAGCAACAGAAAAGAAAACACCGCCCATTTTTCTGGGCGGTGTCAAAAAGCGCAATTATTTACGCAGACCCAAGCGGGTAATCAACGCGCGATACGTATCGGGCTGGGTACGGCGCAAGTAGGCCAACAGGCGGCGGCGTTGGCTGACCATTTTCAATAGACCACGACGGCTGTGGTGGTCTTTGGGGTTGGCTTTGAAGTGGGGGGTCAGGTCGTTGATGCGGAAAGTCAACAGGGCGACTTGTACTTCGGAAGAGCCGGTGTCGCCTTCTTTGCGTTGGAAATCTTTAACGATTTGTGCTTTTTGTTCTACGGTCAGTGCCATAATGGAAAAACTCCGAAAAATAAAAAGAACCCCAAATGGGATTCGGACAAGTTTGCCAAGCCTCGACAACGGCAAACTCCCTATTCCTGAAACAGGAACGGCGCATTATCACACAATTTTTGCTGTTCTGCACGATATTTTGCGATGTCGGCGAAATGCCGTCTGAAAACGGAGACATCCTCCGGTTTCAGACGGCATTTGACATCAGACCACAATTTCTTCCTTCTGTTTCGCTTCCTTGGCGATATTGTCGCGGCTCAAACCGAACATTAGCAGAAGCGGGCTGGCAACCAATACGGAAGAATAAATGCCGAACACGATGCCAATGGTCAACGCCATAGAAAAGCCGTGCAAGGCCGCACCGCCGAACACCAGCATAGAAACAACCATCGCCTCGGTCGAACCGTGGGTAATGATGGTGCGGCTCATGGTGGCGGTAATCGCGTTGTCGATGACTTCCGGCACGGTATGTCCGCGCATCGCCGGCTTGCGGAAGTTTTCACGGATACGATCGAAGACGACGACGGATTCGTTCACAGAATAGCCCAATACGGCAAGAATGCCCGCCAAGACGGTCAGCGAAAATTCCCATTGGAAGAAAGCAAAGCAGCCGAGAATAATCACGATGTCGTGCATATTGGCGATAATGGCAGATACGGCAAAACGCCATTCGAAACGCATCGACAGGTAAATAATGATGCCGATAACGACAAAACCTAAAGCCATCAATCCATTACTTACCAATTCCTCACCGACTTGCGGGCCGATAAATTCGACTTGGCGCAAAGTAACATCGGGACTGTCTTTTTTCAGCAAATCTATAACCTGATTGGACAACTGTGCGGAAGTAACACCTTCTTTGTTCGGCAGGCGGATCATAATGTGTTTGTTCGTACCCAATGCCTGAACCTGTACATCACCCATTTTCAGCATATCGAGGCGTTCGCGCATCTTATTGACATCCGCACCCTGCTGATATTGGACTTCCATTACCGTACCGCCGGTAAATTCGACGGAGAAATTCAGGCCTTTGGTCACCAAGAAGAACACGGCAGCGATAAACGTAACCAACGAAATGAAGGTCGTCAGTTTGCCGTAGCTCATAAACGGAATATCGCGTTTGATTTTAAAGAGTTCCATAGCTTACTCCTTACCTGCCGCAGTTTCGGCTTCAGGTTTCCATACCGCACCGATGGAAATATTCTGCAATTTGCGTCTGCGTCCGTACCACAGATTGACCAACGCACGGAATACGACGACGGACGAATACATCGAAGTCAGAATACCCAAACAGTGTACGACCGCAAAACCGCGTACCGGGCCGGAACCGAATACCAAAAGCGCGATACCGGCAATCAGCGAAGTCAGGTTCGAATCGACAATGGTCGCCCATGCGTGTTGGAAACCGAGATTGATTGCCTGCTGCGGCGGCACGCCGGCACGCAGTTCCTCTCGGATGCGCTCGTTAATCAATACGTTGGAGTCAATCGCCATACCCAATGTCAATGCCAACGCAGCAATACCCGGTAACGTCAACGTTGCCTGCATGGCAGACAAAATACCGATTAGAAACAGTATGTTGGTACTCAATGCAATGGTAGAAAAGAAACCCATCAGACGATAGTAAACCACCATGAATGCAGCAACGATGGCAAAACCCCATAAAGTCGAATGGAAGCCTTTTTCGATGTTCTCCTTACCCAAAGACGGACCGATGGTACGTTCTTCGACAATCTGCATCGGTGCGGCAAGAGAACCGGCACGCAACAGCAAAGACGTATCGTTGGCTTCGGCTGTCGTCATGCTTCCGGAAATTTCCACGCGTCCACCGGTAATGGCAGTACGGATAACCGGCGCGGTTACAACCTCGGATTTTCCTTGGTCGATCAAAACCATCGCCATGCGTTTGCCGACATTTGCGGCAGTCAGTTCGCCAAAAATGCTGCCACCCGCGCTGTCCAAGCTCAGACTGACGGCAGGTGCGCCCATTTGGTCGAAACTCGGTTGCGCATCGTTGATGTTATCGCCCGTCAGCTCGACCTGTTTGCTGATTAGCAGAGTTTCGGGACGATCTCCGCCGCTTGAAAGCAGCTCGTAACCGCTCGGCACGTTGCCTTCCAATGCCTCGCGCAACTTGGCAGGATCGTCCTCCACCATGCGGACTTCCAAAGTCGCGGTACGGCCGATGATGTCTTTTGCCTTGGCAGTGTCTTGCACACCGGGAAGCTGCACGACGATGCGGTCGGCACCGGACTGCTGGATGACGGGTTCGGCCACGCCCAACTCGTTCACACGGTTGTGCAGGGTAGTGATGTTCTGTTTGACCGCATCGGAACGTACTTTATTCACCGCCTCTTCCGAAAGCGTCAAGACGATATTGCTACCGTCTGAATTCAGCGTTGCTTCAGGAAACAGCCTGCGCAACTGCGGCAGTGCCTTTTGCACATCACCTGCATCCTGCAAAGGGATGGTCAAACTGTTTTCAGTCTGGCGTACCGTACCGCTGCGGATTTTTTCGCGGCGCAGTTCGCGGCGGATGTCGCCCGAATAACGTTCAAATGTTTTCTGCATCGCCGCTTTCATATCGACCTGCATGGTGAAATGCACGCCGCCGCGCAGGTCCAAACCCAAAAACATCGGATTGGCTTTGATTTTCGCCATCCATTCGGGGCTGTCCGCCAACAGGTTGAGCGCGGTAATATACCCTTCGCCCAAAGTGTTTTCGATGACGTCGCGCGCTTTAAGCTGCGTTTCGGTGTCTTTGAAACGCACTTTCAGTGAATTGTCCACAACAAACATTCCGTCGGTCTGAATACCCACGTTTTGCAGCGCGGCATCCACTTTGGATTGAGTCTGTTCGTTGATGATGATGGCTTGTCGGTTGGTCGATACCTGCACGGCGGGTGTTTCGCCGAATAGGTTGGGCAGCGAATACACTGCGGCAACCGCAATCGTGAACACAATCAGCAGATATTTCCATAAAGGATAACGGTTCATCATTGTTCCTTAATGGTTGGAACCCCACCCTTTCGGTGGTGTCGGAATCGGACTATTTCAGAAGAGGCAAAAACCCTTCTCTGCCAGGCAAGACCGGAAGGCGGCATCTTGAATATGCCGCCCTGCGTGTCGGAACATGGTCAAGCCTTCGGTTGGAATTCAAAACAAAGTGCCGCATTCGGGCTTTCCAGATGCGGCTTGTCGGCACAAATCAATCGACTTTTGCGGCAATCGCATTGCGTTCTACTTCGACCTCGATTTTTGTACCCTGTCCGATATCCACGGTAAAAAACTGTTCGCCGACTCTGGTTACCTTACCCTTGAAACCTGCCGCCAAGACCACTTTGTCGCCGGCTTTCAAGGCGGCAAGCATTGCCTGATGCGCTTTGAATTTCTTTTGTTGGGGGCGCATGATCAGGAAGTAGAACACCACCATAATCAACACCAAAGGAGCAAATTGTGCAACAGCTTGATTCATAATTTATCCGTTCTTTCTAAATATGATTGAAAATCGAGCGGGGTATATAATAGCATAAGACCGTAAACAATATATCGGGTTTGCTACCCATCATACCCAACCGTATGCCGTCTGCAACCCCTTTCCCGAATCCATGCCGCTGACCCGCCTGTTCCTGAAACTCTACGCCCTGCTGCGCCTTTTTTTGGGCAAAAACGCCCAGACCGCCTGGCTTTTCCACCCCACCTGCACCGGGCACGAACCCGGAGTAAACCATCCCGATTCGCCCGACCGCATCCTCTGCATCGAGCAGGCATTGCGCCGCGCCGGTATTTGGCAGCACCTCCAAACCGTAGAGGCGGAAGAAATCAGCGATACGCGCCTTGCACTTGTCCACTCGAGCAAATATCTGAACCGTTTGGAATCTTGCCTGCCCCCAAAATGCAAGATTTTTCGCCTGGATGACGACACTGCAATCAGCACAGGCTCGCTGTCTGCCGCACGCTTTGCCGCCGGTTCGGCAGTTCAGGCAGTCGACATGGTCATGAACCGCAAAGCATGGCATGCCTTTTGCGCCGCCCGCCCGCCGGGGCATCACGCGAAAAGCGGCAAAGCCGGCGGATTCTGCCTGCTGAACAACGTTGCCGCCGGCGTCATGCATGCCATTGCCGAATACCGCCTGAAACGCATTGCCGTCATCGATTTCGATGTCCACTACGGCGATGGTACGGCAGAAATATTCAAAGACGATCCGCGCATCCTGTTTTTCAACCTGTTTGAAACCGACCTTTTCCCCTTCCCCAAAAACAACGATATGCCCGACGGAGGCAATATGGTGCACCTGCCCTTGCCGCCGGGAACGGGCAGCCGCACATTCCGCGAAGCCGTCCGCAGACAGTGGTTACCCCGACTTGCCGCATTCAAACCCGAACTGGTACTGCTGTCGGCAGGATTCGACGCACACCGTCTGGACGAATCGGGCAGGCTCAACCTGCACGAGGCGGATTTTGCCTGGCTGACACACAAAATCATTCAGACGGCATCCAGCTGCTCCGGCAAAATCGTATCCGTACTCGAAGGCGGCTACACCCTTGAACCTCTGGCACAATCTGCTGCCGAGCATATCCGCGTGCTGGCAGGGCTGGGCAAATCCGATGCCGCAACCGCCTATCAGAAAACACTGAACCCAACAAAAAAACGGTTTGCCAAACCGAAAACCGGACAGGTGCGCCAACCTACCCAATCCGACCGTTACGATATAAATGCCGTCTGAAGCCGATTCGGTTTTCAGACGGCATCATTATTTGACCTGACGCAAACAGAAAGCCTTCCGCGTGCTTAAACACATCTCTTGTAGTAAAATAACATCTAAACAGATTCAACCGGAAACGGTCAGGCTTCTTCACGCCATTCCCATTTCAACCGCCGTCCGACATTTTTCAGACGGCATTCCTACTTGAAAACAAGGAGCGTTACAATGAAAGCAGCACGTTTTTACGATAAAGGCGATATCCGTATCGAAGACATCCCCGAACCGACCGTCGCCCCCGGCACCGTCGGCATCAATGTTGCCTGGTGCGGCATCTGCGGTACCGACCTGCACGAATTCATGGAAGGTCCGATTTTCATCCCGCCCTGCGGTCATCCGCACCCGATTTCCGGCGAGTCCGCTCCCGTAACGATGGGACACGAGTTCTCCGGCGTGGTCTATGCCGTCGGCGAAGGCGTGGACGACATCAAAGTCGGTCAACACGTCGTTGTCGAGCCTTACATCGTACACGACGACGTACCGACCGGCCCGGGCAGCAACTACCACCTCTCCAAAGATATGAACTTTATCGGCTTGGGCGGCTGCGGCGGCGGTCTGTCCGAAAAAATCGCCGTCAAACGCCGTTGGGTGCATCCGATTTCCGACAAAATCCCGTTGGATCAAGCCGCTTTGATCGAACCGCTGTCTGTCGGACACCACGCCTATGTACGCAGCGGCGCGAAAGAAGGCGATGTCGCATTGGTTGGCGGTGCAGGCCCGATCGGTTTGCTGTTGGCTGCCGTGCTGAAAGCCAAAGGCATCAAAGTCATCATCACCGAGTTGAGTAAAGCACGCAAAGACAAAGCGCGCGAATCCGGCGTTGCCGACTACATCCTCGACCCGTCCGAAGTCGATGTCGTCGAAGAAGTGAAAAAACTGACCAATGGCGAAGGCGTGGACGTGGCATTCGAATGTACCAGCGTGAACAAAGTGTTGGATACTTTGGTCGAAGCCTGCAAACCTGCCGCCAACTTGGTTATCGTATCCATCTGGAGTCACCCCGCCACCGTCAACGTCCACAGCGTCGTGATGAAAGAGCTGGACGTGCGCGGCACCATCGCCTACTGCAACGACCACGCCGAAACCATCAAACTGGTTGAAGAAGGCAAAATCAACCTCGAACCCTTTATCACCCAGCGCATCAAGCTGGACGAACTGGTTTCCGAAGGCTTCGAGCGTCTGATCCACAACAACGAATCCGCCGTTAAAATTATTGTGAATCCAAACCTGTAAGCAAATTATATTTGCAACAGCACAAATGCCGTCTGAAACGCTCAGACGGCATTTTCCAACGAAACGTAACAGGCGTATTGCCCGAGAGCAGCCGTTTAGCCTATCATTCCGAACAAACAGAAACAAACAGAAGGAAAATCATGGGAGATTCCGTACTATCCGCCATCCAACAAACCATCACCCAGCGAAAATCTGCCGACCCGTCCGAATCTTACGTCGCACAGCTCCTGCATAAGGGCGAAGACAAAATCCTAAAAAAAGTGATTGAAGAAGCGGGCGAAGTGTTGATGGCATCCAAAGACAAAGACCCGTCCCACCTGGTTTACGAAGTTGCCGACTTATGGTTTCACACCATGGTTCTTCTGACACACCACGACCTGAAGGCGGAAGACGTACTGGACGAACTTGTGCGCCGTCAAGGTTTGTCGGGCTTGGCCGAAAAAGCCGCTCGCACAGAATCTTGAATTTATATTACAATCCGCACTTTCCCACATTCAATCCGTCTGACCGCTTTTCAGACGGCATCGGAGCTGTTATGGACAACTGTATTTTCTGCAAAATCGCCGCCAAAGACATTCCGGCGCAAACCGTCTATGAAGACGGGGAGATGATTTGTTTCAAAGACATCAACCCCGCTGCTCCGGTTCATCTGCTGCTGATTCCCAAAGTCCATTTCGATTCGTTGGCACACGCCGCTCCCGAACATCAGATGCTGCTGGGCAAAATGATGTTGAAAG
Organism: Neisseria sp. Marseille-Q1983; assembly: GCF_018224585.1. Taxonomy (NCBI): domain Bacteria; kingdom Pseudomonadati; phylum Pseudomonadota; class Betaproteobacteria; order Neisseriales; family Neisseriaceae; genus Neisseria; species Neisseria sp. Marseille-Q1983. The sequence continues at coordinate 53,195 of NZ_JAGTUI010000005.1, read as the reverse complement.
TTCCCGAAATCGCCAAAGCGGCAGGACTGGCAGACGGTTTCAAAACCCTTATCAATACCGGCAAAGGCGGCGGACAAGAGGTCTTCCACCTGCATATACACATCATGGGCACACCCGTATAAACCGTTATTTCACAATCAACCCCCTAATACTTACTTAAGGATACATCATGGGCAGTTTTTCTCTTACGCACTGGATTATCGTACTGATTATCGTCGTTTTGATATTCGGCACCAAAAAACTGCGCAACGTCGGCAAAGACCTCGGCGGCGCGGTTCATGACTTCAAACAGGGGCTGAACGAAGGCACAGACGGCAAAGAAGCCAAAAAAGACGATGTAATCGAACACAAAAAAGACGAAGACAAAGCATAACTTATGTTTGATTTCGGTTTGGGCGAGCTGATTTTGGTCGGCATTATCGCCCTGATTGTCCTCGGCCCCGAACGCCTGCCCGAGGCCGCCCGCACCGCCGGACGGCTCATCGGCAGGCTGCAACGCTTTGTCGGAAGCGTCAAACAGGAATTTGACACTCAAATCGAACTGGAAGAGCTGAGGAAGGCCAAGCAGGAATTCGAAGCTGCCGCCGCTCAGGTTCGAGACAGCCTCAAAGAAACCGATACGGATATGCAGAACAGTCTGCACGACATTTCCGACGGTCTGAAGCCTTGGGAAAAACTGCCCGAACAGCGCACGCCTGCTGATTTCGGTGTCGATGAAAACGGCAATCCCCTTCCCGATGCGGCAAACACCCTATCAGACGGCATTTCCGACGTTATGCCGTCCGAACGTTCCTACGCTTCCGCCGAAACCCTTGGGGACAGCGGGCAAACCGGCAGTACAGCCGAACCCGCGGAAACCGACCAAGACCGCGCATGGCGGGAATACCTGACTGCTTCTGCCGCCGCACCCGTCGTACAGACCGTCGAAGTCAGCTATATCGATACTGCTGTTGAAACGCCTGTTCCGCACACCACTTCCCTGCGCAAACAGGCAATAAGCCGCAAACGCGATTTTCGTCCGAAACACCGCGCCAAACCGAAATTGCGCGTCCGTAAATCATAAAGAGGGCAAATCCGGTGTCCGAAACACAAAACGAACAAACCGTCCAACCGCTTGTCGAGCATCTCATCGAGCTGCGCCGCCGCCTGATGTGGATGGTTATCGGCATTCTCGTCTGCTTTTTCGGCATGATGCCGTTTGCCCAACAACTCTATACTTTTATCGCCGACCCGCTGATGGCAAACCTGCCAAAAGACACCAGCATGATTGCCACCGACGTCATCGCACCATTTTTCGTGCCGGTCAAAGTTACCCTGATGGCGGCATTTTTAATTTCGCTGCCGCATACGCTCTACCAAATCTGGGCATTTGTCGCCCCCGCACTCTATCAAAACGAAAAACGCCTGATTACCCCGCTTGTCCTCTCAAGCGTCAGCCTGTTTTTCATCGGCATGGCGTTTGCCTATTTTCTGGTTTTCCCCGTCATTTTCAAATTCCTTGCCGGCGTTACCCCTGTCGGCGTCAATATGGCGACAGACATCGACAAATACCTGTCCTTTATCTTAGGCATGTTCGTTGCGTTCGGCACAACCTTTGAAGTTCCCATCGTCGTTATTCTGTTAACCAAAATCGGCGTGGTAACAACCGGACAGCTTAAACATGCCCGTCCCTATGTTATTGTCGGTGCTTTTGTCATTGCCGCAGTCATCACACCGCCCGACGTTATTTCACAAACCCTGCTTGCCATTCCACTGATTCTCTTATACGAAGCAGGTATTTGGTTCGGACGCTTCTTCACTCCACGTTCAGAACAGGATGGCGACATACGGCCGCCTGCAAAAACCTGACACTATGCCGTCTGAAGCCCCGCCTCATACCGCCACAGATTAAGGAATACCTTTGAATACCCTCTATTTAGGTTCAAACAGCCCACGCAGAATGGAAATCCTGACGCAGTTGGGCTATCGGGTCGTCAAGCTGCCTGCCGACATCGACGAAACGGTCAGACAGAACGAAGACCCTGCCCGTTACGTTCAAAGGATGGCAGAAGAAAAAAACCGAACCGCCCTGACCCTCTTTTGCGAAACCAACGGCACAATGCCCGATTTCCCCCTGATTACCGCCGACACCTGCGTCGTTTCAGACGGCATCATATTGGGCAAACCCCACTCCCAAGCCGAAGCGGTCAAATTCCTAAAACTGCTGTCGGGCACCAGGCATACCGTCCTGACTGCCGTCTATATCCACTATCGCGGCAATGCGAAAAACTGCCTCCAAACCAACCACGTCGCCTTCAAGCCCCTGAGTTCGGAAGAAATTTCCGCCTATGTACAAAGCGGCGAACCTATGGATAAAGCCGGTGCCTACGCCGTGCAAGGCATAGGCGGTATCTTTATCCAATCTATCGAAGGCAGCTTCAGCGGCATTATGGGGCTGCCTGTTTATGAAACCGTTTCGATGTTGCAGGATTTGGGATACCGTACCCCACCCCTCATCCGAGCCTAACCAGTAAAGACCGCCGTGAACAGACAAACCGCTTACCTCCTTGCCTCTTTCAGCCTGATCGCACTGATAATCCTGTCCCTTTCCTGGGAACTGTGGATTGCACCGTTGCGCCCGGGCGGCTCGTGGCTCGCGCTCAAAGCCCTCCCCCTCTGTCTGCCGCTTTCAGGCATCTTGAAAAAGAACATCTACACCTACCAATACAGCTCCATGCTGGTTCTGATTTACTTTGCCGAAGCCGTCATGCGCCTGTTCGACGCCTATCCGGCAGAACAGATTTGCGCCGCACTGTCTGCCGCATTGAGCATCTGCTTCTTTATCTCCTGTCTCTCGTTTGTCAAACAACACAAAAAAACAAACAATGTCCGCTGAAACACCCTCATCCGATCCGCATCCTGTCGGCAGAGTGCCGGTTTGCCTGCTGCTCTGTTTCCTTTGGATCAACATAGCCCCCTTCATTTCCACACTCAGGGTAGGCCCGGCATCCGGCTTCTATCTCGAAGCCGCCTCCGCAACCGGTCTGATCGTTCTGCTGTTTCTGACCGCCAGACACAAACTGTTCGACACCAAAATCCCCGCCGTCGGCTTTCTCCTGCTTGCCATGGCGGCATTCTGGTGGCTTCAGGCACGGCTGATGAATCTGATCTACACCGGCATGAACGACATCGTTTCCTGGATTTTCGTCCTACTCGCCATCAGCGCATGGGCGTGCAAAGGTCTGACCGCACGCTTCGGGCAGGAACGCATCGTAACCCTGTTTGCCTGGTCGCTGTTCATCGGAGCATTGCTCCAATCCTGCGTTGCCATCATGCAGTTTGTCGGATGGTCGGACATTTCCCTGTTCCGAGGCATCATCGCCTACAGTGGCGGAAACGTAAACGGTCAGCTCGGACAACGCAACCACCTCGGACACTACCTCATGTGGGGCATACTCTCCGCCGCTTACCTCCACAGCCAACGGAAAATTCCCGCACCGTATGGTGCAATCTGCCTGCTGATGCTTACCTCCGTTTTAGGTTTGGTCAACTCCCGTACCATCTTGGGCTATATCGCCGCCATTGTCCTCATCCTTCCCTGCTGGTATTTCCATTCAGGCAAATCCTCCAGACGGATTGTCCTCAGCATAGCCGCCGCCGCCGCACTTGCCGCACTGTTCCAATTTTCCATGAACACCATCTTGGAAACCTTTACCCACATCCGCTACGAAACCGCCGTCGAACGCGTCGGCAACAGCAGTTTTTCCGGCTCGTTGCGCCAAATCGAATGGAACAAAGCCATCGTAGCATTCCAATCTACCCCACTGTTCGGACACGGCTGGAACAGTTTTGCGCAACAGACCTTCCTGCTCAATGCCGAACAACACAATCTCAGCAACAATATCCTCAACGTCCTATTCACCCATTCGCACAACATCATTCTCCAACTCCTTGCAGAAACCGGAATCAGCGGTACACTTTTAGTGGCCGTAACACTGATGACCGGTATTGCCGGACTGCTGAAACGGTCCGGCACACCGGCCTCGCTTTTCCTGCTTTGCACCCTTGCCGTCAGCATGTGCCACAGCATGCTCGAATACCCGTTGTGGTACGTATATTTCCTCATCCCGTTCAGCCTGATGATCTTTCTCTCCGAACCAGGCACTTCAGACGGCATATCCTGTACGGCAACCGCCAACCGTAGCATACAGGCTGCCTCCCTTATCCTACTTGCAGGACTTCTGCACTTAGGCTGGACATACACCCAACTAGTTCGCTTCAGCACCATACGCCAGAGCGACAATACGCAAACCGTCCAAAAGAAAATCGACGGACTGCGCCGCATTTCCGAAAACACTTCCATGCTGTCCTACTACGCCGACCTCAGCCTCAGCAAACGCGCCTCACCGACCGACACCGAAATCCACCCTTGGGCAGAACAGGCAACCCTCAAAGCCCTAACCTACCGCCCCTATTCCAATACCTACCAGGTCGCCCTCTACCTCATGCGCCAAGGGAAAACAGAAGAGGCACGGCAATGGATGCAGGCAACACAGTCCTATTATCCCTACCTCATGCCCTTTTACGCCGGCAAAATCCGACAACACCCCGCACTGGCACCGCTGCTGCCCGATTTGCTCAAAGACTGCAAAATTTTCGTCAACACGCCGCAACACCAGAAAGCACAATCCTGCGACTGATTCGGTCCAAACGAATACAGATGCCTACTGAAATGTAAAGACCCTTGCAAAGCATTGCAAAAAACAGCAAACACGCAGAAAAATACGCTATCAAAAAACATTGCAGCCGTGTTAAGATAAACCATTGAACACTCGTTTCATGCCCGTCCCAAACCCGGCGGGCGCATACCACCACGGAAAAGGAAACACCATGAGCCGCGTATTACTCGTAGATGACGATGCCCTGCTGACCGAACTGCTGACCGAATACCTGAGCGCCGAAGGTCTGAACGTCCACAGCGTTCCCGACGGGGAAGCAGGCGTACAGGAAATCCTGAGCGGGCAATACGATGTAGTCGTATTGGATTCCATGATGCCCAAAATGAACGGCTTGGATGTCTTGAAAAACGTACGCGCCCAAAGCACCGTCCCCATCATCATGCTGACCGCCAAAGGCGACGACATCGACCGAATCATCGGCTTGGAAATGGGTGCGGACGACTATGTCCCCAAACCCTGCACACCACGTGAACTCTTGGCACGCATCAATGCCATCCTGCGCCGCGCACAACACAGCGGCGAACAGAACAACGCACCCAACAGCATCTCCGTCAGCGATGTCGTCCTGTACCCCGCCAAACGCCAGGCATCCGTCAAAGACACTCCGCTCGAACTGACCAGCACCGAATTCAACCTGCTCGAAGTCCTGATGCGCCATGCCGGACAAGTAGTCAGCAAAGAAACCCTGTCCGTCGAAGCACTCGACCGCAAGCTGGCAAAATTCGACCGCAGTATCGACGTACACATCTCCAGCATCCGCCACAAGTTGGGCGATGCCTCCCTGATTCAAACCGTACGCGGCTTGGGCTACCTGTTTGTCAAAAACTGAAGCAGCGGGCAAATGAAACTGTTCCAACGCATTTTCGCCACATTTTGCGCGGTTATCGTCTGCGCAATCTTTGTGGCGAGTTTTTCTTTTTGGCTGGTGCAGAACACCCTTGCCAAAAACCAGTTCAACCAACGCCGCACCATCGAAACCACATTGATGGGCAGCATTATTTCCGCATTCAAGACACGGGGCGACAACGGCGCGCGCGAAATCCTGACCGAATGGAAAGACAGCCCCGTCTCATCCGCCGTTTACGTCATACAGGGCGACGAGAAAAAAGACATCTTAAACCGCTATATCGACAATTACACCATAGAACGCGCCCGGCTGTTTGCCGCCAACAACCCCCATTCCAACCTTGTCCGCATCGAATACGACCGTTTCGGCGAAGAATACCTGTTCTTCATTAAAGGCTGGGACAACCACCAGGCACAACGCCTGCCCAGCCCGCTGTTTATCCCGGGCCTGCCGCTTGCCCCGATTTGGCACGAATTCATCATCCTCTCCTTCATCATCATCGTCGGACTGCTGATGGCATATATCCTTGCCGGCAACATTGCCAAACCCATCAGAATCTTAGGCAACGGCATGGACAGGGTGGCAAACGGAGAACTTGAAACCCGTATCTCCCAACAGGTCGACGACCGCGACGACGAATTGTCCCATCTTGCCATCCAATTCGACAAAATGGCGGAAAAACTCGAAAAACTCGTTGCCAAAGAACGCCACCTGCTCCACCACGTTTCCCACGAAATGCGCTCCCCGCTTGCCCGTATGCAGGCAATTGTCGGACTGATTCAGGCACAGCCCCAAAAACAGGAACAATATCTCAAACGGCTGGAAGGCGAACTGACCCGCATGGATACGCTGGTCGGGGAACTGTTAACCCTGTCCCGCCTCGAAACCTCCAATATGGCTTTGGAAAAAGAAAGCCTGAAACTCCTGCCCTTTCTAGGCAACCTGGTAGAAGACAACCAAAGTATCGCCCAAAAGAACGAACAGACGGTCGCCCTGTCCGTCGACGGAAAAATCCCCGAAAACACAACCATCCTTGCCAACGAAAGCTACCTGTACCGCGCCTTCGACAACGTCATCCGCAACGCCGTCAACTACAGTCCCGAAGGCAGCACCATCCTGATCAACATCGGACAAGACCACAAACACTGGATAATCGACGTTACCGACAACGGTCCCGGCGTGGACGAAATGCAGCTCCCGCACATCTTCACCGCTTTCTACCGTGCAGACTCCAGTGCCAACAAACCCGGAACAGGGCTTGGACTTGCCCTGACACAACACATCATCGAGCAGCACTGCGGCAAAATCATCGCCGAAAACATCAAACCGAACGGTCTGCGGATGCGCTTTATCCTACCCAAGAAAAAAACCGGTTCCAAAACAGAAAAAAGTGCAAACTGACCATAATGCCGTCTGAACCGGCTTCAGACGGCATTGCACAAACAGTTACCCCAAAACAAACACACAGCGGGTGCATCTCCAAAAATCACGCACATACCGTCCGAAAAGGAATATATCATGTCGGCACAAACCGATCCCGGCTACTTCTTCATGCCCAACCACATCATCCTGATAGGTGCGAGCGAACGTCCGTACAGCCTGGGCGAACGTGTACTCAGCAACCTGCTGAGTACGCCCTTTCAAGGAAAAATCACCCCCGTAAACCCGCGCCACCACACCATAGCCGGACTGCCTGCCTACACCAGCCTCAACAAAATCCCCGGCAGTGCAGACCTGATTATTGCTGTTACCCCGCCCGACAGTTACGACACACTCTTCAAAACCTGCCGTAAAAAGCAGCTCCGACACATCATCCTCATACAGGACTGGGACAGCCTGTCTGCCGCAGAACTGCACACCGCCGAAACTGCCATCCGCAAACACCACGGCAACGGACTCAACATCACCGCCTGCACCACCGCAGGCATCCAACTGCCCTCACTCGGACTCAACATCAGTACCCAAGACGGATACGCCGCAGGCCATACCGCCATACTGACCGGCAATGCCGCCGTCAGCCGTCAAATCGACAACATCCTGAACAAACTCCGTCAAGGCACATCCCGCCACATCAGCCTGCATCCCGGCATCAGCCCCATCACATCCGCCGATTGGCTCAACCGCTTCGGACACAGCCTGCACACCAAAACCGCCGTCCTACACTACAACCCTGAAGAGGATCAGCGCAAACTGTTCAGCGCAATCCGCCAATTTACCCGCCATACGCCGCTGATTCTCCACATCACCTACCGCACGACAGAAACCGACCGTGCCGTACTGCACAGCCTCGCCCGACACTGCAACTTCCTCATCAGTTTCAACGCCGACAACCTCGAAGCCGCACTGCGCGCCCAACTGTCCGACATTCCACCCCTGTCCCGACTCGACATCCTGTCCGACACGCCTGCCGAATGGCTGCACGCGCACACCCCCGAAAACCTTACCCTCCACTTTCCCAACCTTCCCCACCACATCCGCAACGGACACCTGACCAGCACACCCACACCCTCAATCTGCCACAACATCGCCTCACGTCAGCTTGCCCGCCCCGACACCCAAGCCGTCCTGACCATCCTCAGCCCCTCCGGACACGAGGATTACAAAAAAACAGCACGCGCCCTTATCCGCCTGTCCGCACAGACCGCCAAACCCCTGCTCGTCAGCAGCCCCTTTTCAGACGGCATAACACATTTCGACACCCCCACTCAGGCAATCCGCACCCTTTCCTACCGCAACACCGCCGCCGCCCTGAAACAGGCACAGCTCGACATTGCACCGCCGCAGCCATGCCGTCTGAAAACACCGCAACCCCAAAACATCAAAAAAGCCCTTGTAGCGGCAAATTCCTCCCTGCTCGCCGAAGCCCTGCACCTCCCCTCCTACCGGCACACTACCCATAACGCCGTCCAATTCCAATTCGGCAGCCACCCCCTCTATGGCGACATCCTGACCGCATGCTGCAACGGACAAACCACTGCCGTACTCCCGCCGTTTACCACGCTCGACAGCCGCCACCTTGCCCGCTTTGCCGAACTCGACGGCACACAAACCCTCGACCAGTTCCTGCACACACTGACCGTCATTCCCGAATACTGCCAACACATTCTCGGCATCACCCTCAACCTCAACGGCGGACAATACAGCAGCGATTTCATCTTAAAGACACCCGAAACACACGACACGCCCAAACGCAAGAACACAGGCAAAGCCGCCCAAACCCTCGAACATGCCGCAGCAAAAATGCAGAGTGCCGCTGCATACCTGAAACACAAAAACCCGACAGCCGCCGAATTTCTCCGCCACACAAGCGAAGCCGCCGCAGAACTGCTCGGCAGCAAAACCGAAACCGGAGCAGCCGTACCCAACGTACTTGCCCCCTATCCCGCAGCACACCCCAAAACACTGTCCCTAAAAAACGACACGACCGTTACCATTACCCCCCTTTTGCCCGAAGACGCAGAAGCCAAACAGCAGTTCGTCCGCAGCCTCAGCCCCGAAGCACGGTACACACGCTTCATGACCCACACCAACGAACTGCCCGCAGCCACGTTGGCACGCCTGTGCAACCCGGACTACTACTGTGAAGCCGCATGGACGGCAAAGGATGCCGACAGCAACATCGTCGCCGTCGTCCGCCACAGCCGCCTGAACCGCAACGAATGCGAATTTGGCATCACACTGGCGGAACATATGCGCGGCAGCGGACTGGCACAGAAAATGATGGAACTCATCATCCAAACCGCCGCACAGCAAGGCTACCGGACTATGAGTGCCGACATTCTCAAAACCAATACTCCCATGATCAAACTTGCTGAAAAATCAGGATTTACCCTCAAGGAATCGGACACCGAAAAAAACCTGTACCGCGCATATCTGAACCTTGCGGCAGACAAAACAACAGAAAAAACAAATAAAAACTTGCGCACCGACCACAAAATAACCTAAAATCGGCAGTTTCCATATATCCGATTTTCTCAAAAGGACTCAAAATGGTAGTTATCCGTTTGGCACGCGGCGGCTCGAAACACCGCCCCTTCTACAACGTCATCGTTACTGACTCACGCAGCCGCCGCGACGGCCGCTTCATCGAACGCGTAGGCTTCTACAACCCCGTAGCCAACGAAAAACAAGAGCGCGTCCGCCTCAATGCAGACCGCCTGAACCACTGGATTGCACAAGGCGCGCAAGTCAGCGACTCCGTTGCAAAACTGATTAAAGAACAAAAAGCCGCCTAATCCGCATTTGCCGCCATGACAGACACTCAAAACCGGGTAGCCATGGGCTACATCAAAGGTGTATTCGGCATAAAAGGCTGGCTAAAAATTGCTGCCAATACCGAGTATTCCGACAGCCTTTTGGATTACCCCGAGTGGCAATTGGTCAAAGACGGCAAAACCGTCAGTGTTACCCTTGAAGCTGGAAAAGTTGTCAACGGTGAGCTCCAAGTCAAATTCGAAGGCATAGACGACCGCGATTCGGCATTCTCATTGCGCGGTTACACCATCGAAATACCCCGTGAAGCATTCGCCCCGACAGAAGAAGACGAATACTACTGGGCAGACTTGGTCGGCATGACCGTCGTCAACAAAGACCACACCGTTTTAGGCAAGGTAAGCAACCTGATGGAAACCGGCGCAAACGACGTATTAATGATTGACGGAGAACACGGGCAGATTCTGATTCCGTTCGTTTCCCAATATATCGAAACCGTCGATACCGGCAGCAAGACCATTACTGCCGACTGGGGTTTGGACTACTGATGCTTATCCAGGCAGTTACCATTTTCCCCGAAATGTTCGACAGCATTACCCGCTACGGCGTAACGGGACGCGCGAACAGACAGGGAATCTGGCAGTTTGAAGCAGTCAATCCCCGAAAGTTTGCCGACAACAGATTGGGCTACATCGACGACCGCCCATTCGGCGGTGGTCCGGGAATGATTATGATGGCTCCGCCGCTTCATGCGGCAATAGAACACGCCAAAGCACAATCTTCCCAAACCGCAAAAGTCATTTACCTCAGCCCCCAAGGAAAACCGCTGACACACCAAAAAGCGGCAGAACTGGCAGAACTTCCGCATCTGATTCTGCTGTGCGGACGCTATGAGGGAATAGACGAAAGACTGCTGCAAAGCAGCGTCGATGAAGAAATCAGCATCGGAGACTTCGTTGTTTCCGGCGGAGAGCTTCCCGCCATGATGCTGATGGATGCAGTATTGAGGCTCGTACCCGGCGTATTGGGCGACATGCAGTCTGCCGAACAGGATTCGTTCTCAAGCGGCATTTTGGACTGCCCCCACTACACCAAACCCTTAGAATTTCAAGGCATGGCTGTTCCGGAAGTATTGCGTTCCGGCAATCATGGCTTGATAGCGGAATGGCGGTTGGAACAATCGCTGCGCCGCACCTTGGAGCGCAGACCCGATCTTTTGGAAAAGCGCGTTTTAATCCCAAAGGAATCCCGCCTCTTGGAAACTATCCGGCAAGAGCAACGGGAAATCCAATCATAATTTAGGAAAAAAACAATGAACCTGATTCAACAGCTCGAGCAAGAAGAAATTGCCCGCCTGAACAAAGAAATTCCCGAATTCGCACCGGGCGACACCGTAGTCGTATCCGTACGCGTCGTGGAAGGTACCCGCAGCCGTCTGCAAGCCTACGAAGGCGTGGTTATTGCCCGTCGCAACCGTGGTCTGAACAGCAACTTTATCGTCCGTAAAATTTCCAGCGGCGAAGGTGTTGAACGTACTTTCCAACTGTACTCCCCTACCGTTGAGAAAATCGAAGTCAAACGCCGTGGCGATGTCCGCCGTGCCAAACTTTACTATCTGCGCGGTCTGACCGGCAAAGCTGCACGCATTAAAGAAAAATTGCCTGCACGCAAAGGTTAATAAGCGATTTCCCCCAATGCCGTCTGAACCTTCAGACGGCATTTTTTATCGCCGCAATATCAACAAGACAACGATATTCCCAATCCGCCTCCCCTGCTTAACAAGCACTCCCGTCTATTCAAACAAAATTTACAGACCAAACGTTATACAGTATCATAGCCGCCATATAACGATAACCGCTTTGCCAACTTCCCTTTCAAAACCGCAAATCATTATGACACCTTCCCTCTTACTGTCAGGATTGACCTTCCGACTCTTCCTCGCCCTGATTGCCGTATCCCTTTTATGGGGCGTTTACCTTTGGGCGGTATCGGTATGAGCATCATCGTTGAAAACCTGACCGTCAGCTACCGCCGCCGTCCTGCCGTACACCACGTTGACATTACTTTTGAAGAACACAGTATGTGGGCGGTTTTCGGCCCCAACGGCGCAGGGAAATCTACCTTTCTTAAATCCTTAATGGGATTGCAGCCCATCGACACGGGCAGCATCCGGCTGGACGGATTGACCCGCCAAAACATTGCCTACCTTCCCCAACAGTCCGACATCGACCGTTCCCAGCCTATGACCGTTTTCGACTTGGCGGCAATGGGGCTTTGGTATGAAATCGGCTTTTTCAAAGGGATAAATGCCGCTCAAAGACAACGCGTCCACGAAGCCTTGGAACGTGTAGGAATGCGGCAGTTTGCCCGCCGCCAAATCGCCCACCTCTCAAACGGACAATTCCAACGCGTCCTGTTTGCCCGAATGCTGGTTCAAAACGCCAAATTCCTACTTCTGGACGAACCCTTCAATGCCGTTGATGCACGGACAACCTACGAGCTTCTCGACGTGTTGCAAAAATGCCATTGCAACGGACACGCTATCATTGCCGTTTTGCACGATTACGAACAAGTCCGCGCCTACTTTCCCAATACCCTGCTGCTTGCACGTGAAAAAATTGCGGCAGGCGCAACCGAAACCGTGTTGGCAGAACCTTACCTTACCCGGGCCAACGCCAAGATGCAGAAACAGGAAAGCCCCGACTGGTGCGCCTCATAAATGCCGTCTGAAACCGAAACACTATGACTCCCTACGACCTGCTTATCACACCCTTTGCAGAATTCGACTTTATGCGCTACGCCTTCGCATCCGTCTTCTGCCTGTCCCTCAGTGCCGCACCCGTCGGCGTATTCCTCGTTATGCGGCGGATGAGCCTGATCGGCGACGCACTCAGCCACGCCGTCTTGCCCGGAGCCGCCGTCGGCTACATATTTGCCGGCTTGAGCCTGCCCGCTATGGGTGCGGGCGGGTTTGCCGCCGGTATGCTGATGGCGCTGCTTGCCGGACTTGTCAGCCGCTTTACCACCCTGAAAGAAGATGCCAACTTTGCCGCCTTTTATCTCAGCAGCCTCGCCATCGGCGTAATCCTCATCAGCAAAAACGGCAGCAGCGTCGATTTGCTCCACCTTCTTTTCGGCTCTGTGCTTGCCGTCGATATTCCCGCCCTGCAACTCATCGCCGCCGTCTCCGGCCTCACGCTCATTACCCTTGCCGTCATCTACCGCCCCCTCGTACTGGAAAGCATAGATCCCCTGTTCCTCAAATCCGTCAACGGCAAAGGCGGGCTTTGGCACGTCGTTTTCCTCATCCTCGTCGTTATGAACCTCGTATCCGGCTTCCAAGCCCTCGGCACCCTGATGTCGGTCGGATTGATGATGCTGCCCGCCATTACCGCCCGCCTATGGGCAAGAAATATGGGGACGCTCATTCTGTTGTCCGTCCTCATTGCCCTCTTTTGCGGTTTGACCGGACTGCTCATTTCCTACCACATCGAAATCCCATCCGGACCCGCCATCATCCTCTGTTGCAGCATCCTTTATCTCTTTTCCGTCATACTCGGAAAAGAAGGCGGCATCTTGCCCAAATGGCTCAAAAACCACCGCCACCATACCACCTGACACGGCAGGCTGCTTGAACAAACAGGCAGCTTGTTTTACCATAATGAATGTTACGTTATATCATAGGAGAACAATTATGAAACACCCCAAACTCACCCTTATCGCCGCATTGCTGACCACTGCCGCAACTGCCGCACCCCTGCCGGTTGTAACCAGTTTCAGCATTTTGGGCGACGTAGCCAAACAAATCGGCGGAGAGCGCGTATCCATACAAAACTTGGTCGGAGCCAACCAAGACACGCACGCCTATCATATGACCAGCGGCGACATTAAAAAAATCCGCAGTGCAAAACTCGTCCTGATTAACGGCTTGGGACTTGAAGCTGCCGATGTGCAACGTGCCGTCAAACAGAGCAAAGTATCCTATGCCGAAGCGACCAAAGGCATCCAACCCCTCAAAGCCGAAGAAGAAGGCGGACACCATCACGACCACGATCATGACCATGACCACGAAGGACACCACCACGACCACGGCGAATTCGACCCCCACGTCTGGAACGACCCCGTCCTTATGTCCGCCTATGCCCAAAACGTCGCCGAAGCCCTGATAAAGGCCGATCCCGAAGGCAAAGTTTATTATCAACAACGCTTGGGCAACTACCAAATGCAGCTCAAAAAACTGCACAGCGACGCACAAGCCGCATTTAACGCCGTCCCTGCCGCCAAACGCAAAGTCCTGACCGGGCACGATGCCTTTTCCTATATGGGCAAACGTTACCATATCGAATTCATCGCCCCGCAAGGCGTGAGCAGCGAAGCCGAGCCTTCAGCCAAACAAGTCGCCGCCATCATCCGACAAATCAAACGCGAAGGCATCAAAGCCGTATTTACCGAGAATATCAAAGACACCCGCATGGTTGACCGCATCGCCAAAGAAACCGGCATCAACGTCAGCGGCAAACTGTATTCCGACGCACTCGGCAACGCGCCCGCAGACACCTACATCGGCATGTACCGCCACAACATCAAGGCAATGAGCGAAGCGATGAAAAAATAAACCCTAAACACACAATGCCGTCTGAAACCTTTTTCAGACGGCATTCTCATACCCGTACACAAAAGGCAGCCCCACAACGCACAAATATATAGAGGATTAACAAAAACCAGTACGGTGTTGCCTCGCCTTGTCCTGATTTTTGTTAACCCACTATACAATGACCAACATAAACCATTGAAAAAAATGGATAAAATAATACAACGTATTATTTACAGAGTAAGTGCCTGAATATATAATCGGAAGATTACGTTAGCGTTAACTCTAATTGGTACAATCATGACCCGCACCAACAAAAAACATACGGCAATATCCAAACTCATCCTCACAGCAGCAGCCACAGGAATCGGCATATCCGCCGTGCCATACGCTCAGGCTGACGACAGTGCGGTAATGACGGTCAGAAAGCTGGTTATAAAAAAATCGGGAAATGATGCTGAAAATGACCATAAAGACATTATTTACGATTGGGATACATATACCTCGGAAGAGGTCGTCGTCGGCTATAGGGGCGATAACACCCTGATTACCGACATTGCACCTGGTGAGATTAATTTGGGATCGACTGATGCGGTTACCGGAGGTCAACTGTATTCCTACGTACCTGAAAAGATTGAGAAAAAGCTTGAGGAATTTATTCAAGATTTACCTGATAGAGTTGAGTCTGGATCAGACGTTAAAATTGAATATTCAAATAACCAACTAACTCTAACCCTTTCCAAAGATTTGAAAGATAAAATCAACAACATATCCTCCTCCGGAGGGGGGGGGAAATCCGCCTACGAAATCTGGAAAGAACAGAACTCAACCCTCGACGACAAATCCGAAGCCGCCTTCCTGAAATCCCTTAAAGGCGAAAAAGGTGAAAAAGGTGAAAAAGGCGAAAAAGGCGAAAAAGGCGAAACCGGTGCACAAGGTGCACAAGGCGAAAAAGGTGAAAAAGGTGAAAAAGGTGAAAAAGGTGAAAAAGGTGAAAAAGGTGAAAAAGGTGAA